>JANOIK010000411.1:0-17073 GCA_031407585.1 Planctomycetota bacterium
CATACGCCACTTTTCCCCCCGCAAACTTTGACCCCCGGGTCACGGGGACGGTCCCGCCAAACTGATCGCGCTAATACACGCGCCGCCGTCGCGCATCGCGGGGCGGCGGCGACTCCTCGTTTGCTCAGAAAGTACTACGACATGAGACGGTTCTGGTTGGCGATAGTCTTCATGCCCACAGCGGCGCTCGGCCTGGCGAGCGAACCGCCTTTTGGCGTTTCTGAGACGACGTCGACGCGCAAAGGAGCGCCGGCGTACCGGACCACCGGCGTCTGGAGCCTCGCCAGCCACGGCGGCGACGCGTTAGTGCAGTGGCAATGCACGTCGTTTGTCGGTCAGAGCGGGCAGGCCGCGACGGCCGACGCGACGATCGTGCTGAAGCCGCAAGGGGCGGCGGGGCCTGTCGCGGTGACGATTCTCCGAGAGCGCGATCAAACCGACGAACGCGCTGGGCGCCAGACGGCGACAGTCGCCGCGGCGGTTCGCGGCGCCGGCGGGGCAACGGTCGAAGTGATGCTTGAGATCGCCGACCCGCAGAGCGCCGCGGGAGTTTACAGCACTGTTGTCGATGTCACCGTAAGCTCCCTTTGAGAAGAACGTCCACGTGACCCTGAAAGAAAGTCCACCGTCGCGCCTCGCGTATCTCCCCCTCGCTCGGGGTTGGACGATCGTCGCCGCGTTGGCCTGCGCCGTCGCGACCGGCTGCGGCTGGGCGAAACGCACGCCTCCTCGCCCCTCTGTTGATCGCCTGATGCAGCAGGCCATCGACCGCAGTCAGGAACTACGGATGCTGCAAAACGAGGTGGCCCTGTGCGCCAGTGAGGAAGTCCTCCTCGAACCGTCCGCAGCAGGCGAGGTGCTGTCCGCGACGTATGATGAACGCGTCCAGCAGGCCGTCGCCGAGGCGCTGCCTCCAGGCGTCGACGACGCCCCGCTCGTCAACGAAGAGTTTATCGAGGCCGACGTCCGCGAAGCAGTTTCGATTTTGGCAGCGAGCGTCGGCGCCGACGTGCTGATGGATGATAAAGTTCGCGGCGTGGTCAACGTGACGATCGAGAATGCGACGTTTGACGAGGCGCTGGAAAAAGTTCTCTTACCTTTGGGCTACGTGATCGGCCGTCGCGGCGCGCAGTACGTGATTGCGCCGCCCGATCCCAAATCGCCGTTGTTTCCCTACGTCTCCACGCAGGTCGAGTATCGTCCGAAGCACCTGAAGGCCAAGGATCTCATGGTCGCGCCGCCGCTGCAGATGGCGTCGTTCGTGCGGTTGGTTGAAGGGAGTAACGTCCTCATCATCGAAGCGCCGACGCAGTATTTGGACCTCATCCTCGCGCGCTTGGAAAGCCTCGACCAGCCGGTCCCGCAGGTGGAACTTGAAGCCATCATCTGCGTCGTTTCGCCGGATTGCGGCTTTCGCTTTGGCGTCGATTGGGATCATGCCGTCACGTTGGACGGCGAAACCGCCTTCCAATTGGGCGCGTCGGGGCTGGGCGTCTCCGCCAAATCGAATCCCAAAGGCTACGACCATCTGTTCGACGACTTCGCCACGACGTCGGCGTTCGTCAAGCTGCTGGCCCAGAATGGCTACCTGACCATCCGCGCGTCTCCGCGCGTCATGGCGCAAGATGGCGGCGACGCGACGATTGCCATTAACCGCGAGACGTTTTTCTCGATTCAACCCGCCGCAGCGTCGACAAGCAACAACACGAACGCCGCCTTCTTCTACCAGCAAAACATTCAGAAGGTCGAGTCCGGCATTTCTTTGGACATTACGCCGCGCATTCGCGGCGACGAGGTCACGGTCGAAATCAAAAAGGCCGAGGTGAGCGAAGACATCCGCAGCTCCGGGACCGACGTGGTTTCCAATCCCTATCCCGTCATCACCCGCCGCATCGTGTCGACGACGGTGCACGTCAAGGATGGCAAGACCATCGTCATCGGCGGGTTGATCCAGCGCGAAACCGTCGATCGCGTCAGTCGTATTCCCGGCTTAAGCAGCTTGCCCGCCGTGGGCACGCTGTTCAAGACGATCGACCAACAATCGCGCGACGCCGAGGTCGTGATTTTCATTTCGCCGCGCATCGTGCGGCCCGAAGTCGCGTGCCCACTGGAGACTTGTGCAACGACCCCTGACCCGTCCGACGAGGCGCCCCTAAGATGATTGCTCGCACGATAATCGCCGCCCTCTCTTTTGTCGCCGCCGCGACTTCCTGGGGCCAAACGACGACGGCGCCTGTTGCGGGCGGCGGGCCGGCGCCGGTTACGTTGACGCAAACCGTCGAGCCCTCGTTTCGCATCGAGCCAGTTGTGCTTCGCTTCAGCGCTCGACGGGGAGAGATTATCCCGTTTGAGTTCACGATCAGTTCGCTCGGCAAGCAGATGGACGTCACCGTCGAGCCGGTCAACTTGCGGCAAGAGGAGACGGGGCTGATTCTCCACGACGGGGCGAGCAAGCCTTCGACTGCGCTGAAGATCAGTACGCCGGCCCGTTTCGCGCTCAATGCGGGCGATCAACAGAAGATTGCCGGGGAGCTCACCGTGCCGCTGGCCAAGACCAACTTCCTTTCTTTTGGCATCCTCGTGCGCGAAGCAGGGAAGGCCCCGGATTTCAAGTCGGCCGGCAAAGCGGCCACCAAAGCGGGCATTCGCTTCGTGACGCAATACGTGCTGCGCGTCGATGTTGAAACGGGAGTCGCCGACAGTGGAGCCATGAAGCAGCTGCGGCTGGAGCGGGGCATGCTCGTCGGCTCCCAGGGGTTGCCCGTCGCGCGGGTCTACCTGACGAATCCGACTGAGTATGCGTTTGAGTGCCATGTCGGCGCGACGCTTGCCAGCGCCTCGGGTAGGAAGCCAACGCCGGTGCCCCTGGGAATGCTCAGCCGCGCGTCCCTCGATGGTCCGGAGCGGTTTCTCGTTCGCATCATGCCCAACAGCTCCCTACGCCTCGAGGCCGCCATGACTTCGCCGTTGACGATCGGCGAGCAAGTCATGCACGTTGGGCTCGCCGGCGATCGACGAGAAGCCGTGGCGGCTGAATTCGCACTTCGCGTTGGACCGGAGGATTTTCCTGGCCTGGCGCCCCAACGTGCGATCGTCGGCGGCGCGGTCGCCGTCACTCCCGCCCAAATCGAATTGGGTTCGGTGCGCGGCGCCAAGCGGACGCTGGGGTTGCAGTTCGTGAATGCTTCCTCGCAAACCCAGCAGGTCGAAGTCGAGGCGCTCACCTTGGGCGGCGAGCCGCTCGCCGGGGTCCGTCTGACGCCCGCCAAGTTTTCCATCCAGCCGGGCGGCGCCAAGAGCGTGCGCGCCATGCTCGCCAATGCCGGCGACGCGCCATCAGAGTGCGGGGTGGTGCATGTCCGGGTCGGCGTCGCGGAGGGAGGCGCTGTCGATCAGCAGGACTTGCCCCTGGCCGTACTTAGGGAACCGAGGGCGACGCCCGATTTAAAGATCTCAGACGTCGAATTGGCGGTCATCGGCGGCAAAAATGTCTTCGTGGTCCACGTCGAAAACCGCTCGGGGGAGTTCATTCCCATGCGAGCGACCCTGGCAGTCGGAGGATCCGGTGTGCAACAGTCCCTCGATGCGGGCTACGGCAAATGGCTCCGGCCCGGCGCCGAAGAGCGGCTCGTGTTCCAGCCCCAAGACGCCCTACCGGCGGGAGAGTACCAGCTGGCTTTGACCCTGGCCACCCATGACGAATTGCCGCCGCTTTCGCGCGAGTTTGTTGTTACCCTCTCCGCGAGCGATCAGACCGCCAGTGGCCAAGCCGTGAAGCCCAGCGACGCGGCTGGCTGACGCCGCCGCGACTTTGCCGTGGAAAGACGAATGCGGCCAGGGCGCATGCGACCAGAGCTCCGGCGGCAGGCTCCGGCACAATCGTGATGCGGAGCGTGTAGGCGCCGATTTCACTGTGGATGCCTGTGAAACCGAAGTCGGCGTAGCCGGAGACCGCCAGAGACACCGTGCCGCTTGCCGGCACGACGCCCGTGAGGCGCGACAGCGAACCCACGCCGCTGTCGTCGTCGGCGTCGATGAGTTGGCCAGCGCCGTCGAACAAACCGAGCGCCGAGTCGAAGTCCCCAGCCGTGATCTCCGCAACGAAGCGCGCATTCGTCGGCAATCCGACGAACGACCAAAAATCCACGTCGCTCGCCGGCCCGAAGAAATTATTGAACTCCACGTCGGCTGTGCCGCCCGCCCACTCGGCGGCGGCAAGCGAGAAGTCTGCGACGCCGCCGCTGATCAATGTCGCGGTCCGCGTTTCGGCCGCGATCACGAGTCCCGCTGGGCTATAGACGGTGATGTAAGCCTCGAAGTAACCCTCCTCGACGTGAGGCCCGCCCGACGAGTCGCTCTGTCCGTCGAAGTCCAAATCGTCGCTGCCGGACGCCTTGAAGCGCAGCGATCCATCGCCGTTGACCGCAATCTCAAGCAGTGCGCTTGCCCGTCCGTTGCCGAAGAAACTGCCGTCGTCGTCAATCGCGGTTAACTCGCCAGACTCGCGAAAGACGCCCAAGGTGGTGTTCGGCCCGCGAGTCGTAAAATCGATGGCGTCTGACACCGCCGACGCGCCAGTCAGCTGCGTGGCGTGAACCCATTGATCATTCGGCTCCGAAGCGCCCGCGGTCGCTCCCCGTACACCGACGACAAGACCCAGAGCAACAGCGACGCAGTTACGCAATGATCGGCGACCCATTGATGCAAGCTCCGCTGCGGGACGATGGCATGAGGAAGACCGGGCGGGGCAGCTTATCGACTTCCTTCATCCGCCGCACCGGCAAAGCGAGGCGCATCCTCGACGCGCGACCCCCCCTTCGATCTAGGAGCGGCATGCGAAATTTTCGCATAGGCGGCGACGTCGAGCATGACCGATGCTTGTCTGACATGTACCCGCAAGTTCGAGTCGCCTCGTTGCGCCGCACGGTCGAAGTTGGGTTTGTAGTCCCGACGCGCAGCCGGCGAATGGATAAATCATCAAGCGCTGATCGAAGAATGCCATCGAGACGACGAACGCTCTCCTCTTCCGCAGGCTCTGGGGTCGCACCCGCGAACGCGAGTTAGCACAATGGACTCCGACGACCACTCTACTGCGGCCACGATGCTCGAATTCCTGACGGTTGGCGCCTCTCAGTCGTCGGGCGTCGCGCTGGCGCCGCGCTCCCCCGAGGTTCTTCCCAGATGCGAGCTTACATCTCTGGAAAGAAGCGATCGGAATCGACAAGCCATCACCACGCCGGTTTACGTCGTGGACGTACTTGCCAATCGGACGCCTGTTGGCGAGCCTCAAAAGGCCGTTGCGCTGAATATCTCGACGCGAGGCATGGCGTTCTTGTGCGTCACCCCGCCGCGCGGCCAACTCGTTCGCGTTGCGTTCCGCCCTGCCAACCAAGCGCCGATGGAGATGATTGTGCGAGTGTTCGATACTCAGCCGATGGGCCCGTATCGTCGCGTGTCGGGGCAGTTCGTCGGCCGCGCGTAAGGTTGCGCGAGGCCACTGGCGAACCGCGTTTACAATCGCTCAGTGGCGCCCACATTCTGTAACAATCGCGCCAAGTCAGCATCGGTTCCGACACCCAGTTTGGTCATGCCGCGGGTTCGATGCTTGGCGACAGTCTGTCCGCCAATCGCGAGTTGAGCGGAGATTTGTTTGATCGAGCGCCCTGCCGCGACGAGCGTGCACACTTCGCGTTCCCGAGGCGTAAGACTGCCCAGTCGAGTGAGCGCTTGTCGCTCGTCGACGGATCCCCGCCGAGTTTCCGCATCGCGGTCGATGGCCGCCCGAATGCGCTCCAGCAGCAACTGATCGTTGGCTGGCTTTTCGAGGAAGTCGAAGCCGCCGCCCCGAAACACCTGCGCGCACATCGCCACGTCGCCGTGGCCCGTCATGATAATGATGGGCAGCGCTACGGATCGTCGCGCAAGTTCGGCCTGCAGCTGGAGGCCGCTCATGTGCGGCATCCGTACATCCAACACCAGGCAGCCGGGTCGCGAGGCATCGTAGGCAGCCAAAAATGACTCGGCCGATTGGTATGTTTCGACGTGCAGCGGGACCGACTCAATCAACCAGATCAGCGATCTCACGACGCTGGGATCGTCGTCTACCACAAACACGGTGGGCTCATGATTCATAGAGCGGCAAACCAATCATGAACGAGGCGCCGCGTGCATTGCTGCGGGCCCACAGACGACCGCCGTGCGCTTCGACAATCGATCGACTAATCGCAAGTCCCATGCCCAATCCCTGAGGCTTCGTCGTGAAGAACGGCTCAAATAGGCGATCGATGCTCACGCCTTCCAGACCGGGCCCGTCGTCGGTGATCATCATTTGGACGGCGTGCGCGCCGTCCAGCTCGGCGTGCGCTGACACGGCGCTGGAGACGGTCAACTGTTTGCTTGACGGCGAATGGCCCTCCATCGCCTCCAGGCCGTTGAGCGCCAGATTGATGATGACCTGCTCCAGCTGGATCGAGTCGCCGAAGACCAAGGGCAGCGGCTCCACGAGATCGAGGGCGATCGTCATGCCGCGCTTGTGAACTTCGAAGAGAAGAAGTTGCATGACTTCGCGCACCAGATCGTTCATGCAAATGGTCGAACGGCGCAGTTCGCGATTCGACACATACCGCCGCAATCGGCGGATGATCTCGCCCGCGCGCTCCGCCTCGGCAGCGATCAAACCGATCGCCTCGCGCAGGTCGTCGGTGTCCGGTGACGGCGGCGGGAGGCGCATCAGGCAGCCGCCCGCATAGTTCCTGATGGCCGTCAGCGGCTGGTTAATCTCATGCGCCATGCCTGTCGCCAACTCGCCCATCGTGCTCAACCGCGCGACATGAGCCAATTCGGCCTGATGGAGTCGCAGCAATTCGTCGGCGTCGATCCGCTCGGTGACGTCGACCACGGTCCCGGCCATGCAAACCGGCCGGCCGTCACTATCGCGTAGAACTCGTCCCCGGGCTGCCAACCAGCGCAGCCGGCCGTCAGGCCATTTGATGCGGTGCTCGACGACGTAGGCATCGCCGCCATTCACGGCCGCTTCGATTTTCGCGATGAGTGCCGCACGGTCGTCTTCCCAAACCAGCGCCAGGTAACTCTCGTAACTCCCATCAAACTCCCCGGCCTGAAGGCCGAAAATGCCTTCCACGCCGTCCGACCAAAGGATTTCATTGGAAGCGATGTTCCATTCCCACGTGCCCAGGTTGGCGGCTGCCAACGCCAACTTAAGGTGTTCCTCGCTCCGACGCAGCGATTCTTCCGCCTGCTGGCGAGAATTGATCTCTGTTTCTAGTTGCTCCGTGTAGCGACGAACTTCCAACTCTGCCAGTCGACGCGACATCGCACTTTCGATGGTTGGCGCCAACAAGTGGAGGTAACCGAGGGCCGCGTCCTTGACGATGTACCCGCTCGCACGCAGCGCGAGGGCCGCCGCCGCCGTCTGCTCGCTGCCCGCGCCCGTGAGCAGGATCGCCGGCGCGCCGTCCAGCGCGGGAATGAGTTGCAGCCCCGTTCCGTCGCCCAGGTCGAAGTCGACGACCGCAACGTCGAACGTCCCCTGCAGCAGCCGCTCCCGCGCGTGCGACAACGACGACGCCATTGTCAATTCGTAGGGCAGCTTCGCTTCGGCGACGAACCGGGCAATGGCGCGGCGGTCGACTCCGTCGTCATCCACGACAAGGACTCGCAAGCGTCGGCCTCCTTGCATGCCTGACATACTCGACCTGGCGCTGCTCAGCCACAACGGGCCGCCCCGCGATTAAGAGAGCTCGCACATCGACCAGTACACGTCAATCGCGCGTACGACGTCCAGGAACTTACCGAATTCGACGGGCTTAACAATGTAACCGGCGACGCTGAGCGAGTAACTAGCAATCAGATCCGATTCTTCCTTGGAACTGGTCAGTACAATGACCGGAATGCGCTTCAGATTCGGGTCGTTCTTGATCGTGAGTAGGAACTCCAGGCCGTTCATCCGAGGCATGTTGAGATCCAAGAGGATCAAACCCGGCCGGGGAGCGTCCGCTGGCGGGACGTAGCTGCCCTGCCGCCGCAGAAACTCCAGCGCCTCGACGCCGTCCGACACCACGTACAGCGGGTTCGCGAATTTGTATTGTTGGAAGGCGCGGCGCACGGTTTTCACGTCGACCAAGTCGTCTTCCGCCAAGAGTATGGGCAGCGTATTGGCCATGAGCTAGTCCTCGATTAAGTCTCCGTCGTGGCGGACAATCTGTTTGGGAACCGTGAAAAAGAATTCACTGCCAGCGCCTACTGTTGATTGCAGCCGAACAGTTCCGCCATAGCGCTCGACAATGCGTTTGACGAGCGACAAACCAATGCCGGTCGATTCCACTTGGTCTTTCGGTTTCAGGGTTTGAAAGAGCTGAAAAATCCGCTCGAAGTGTTCTTCGGGAATCCCTACGCCCGAATCGCGAACGGAGAATTCCCATTGGTCGGCCAGTTCACGGCATGCCAGAGTGACCTGTCCGGATGGGCTGCCGAGGTGTTTGACCGCATTGTCGATGAGATTTTGCGTGACTTGCTCGTAGTGCGTTCGATCATAAGTGATCGTCGGCATCGGCCCGCTGATCGTCACCGCGACCCCGTTTGGCGGCCCGAGCGCGTCGATAAGGCTCTGCGAGACAGGGCCGGTGTCAATCGACTCCATCTCAGTGGCGGCACGCCCGGCGCGCGAGTATTGCAGAATCCCTTCGATCAGGTTGTTCATCCGGTGCGTGCGACCCACCAGCAGGCGGAGATTTTCCAAGCCTTCGCCGTCCAAGGCGTCACTGTAGTCTTCGGCAATCCAATTCGCCAGCGAACTTATCGACCGAAGCGGCGCCTTGAGGTCGTGCGAGACGACGTAGGCGAATTGCTGAAGTTCCGAATTGCTCCGCTTGAGCTCCTCGGCTTGCCGGGTGAGCGCGCCCTGGGCACGACGTCGCTCCGCCACGGCGGCGGCAAGGACTAAGGCCATGATTGCCATCACGCAGACAAACGCCTGCAGGAGCAACAACGACTCGTTGAGCGACTGGCCCGCGAACGGGCCCCGGCCCCGAATCGTGCCCCACACGGCGAAACTCGCGGCTAAGGCGACCGCCGTCGACGCTTCCCGAAGGCCGAACCGGTATGCCGCCCAGAGCAGGAAAGGGACCATAAAGTACGGCAGGGACTTCACGGCGCCAGGCGGGAGCCATTCTCCAAAGAGCAACTCGCCGGTGGCCGCCAATGACAGGAAGAGCACTGCCGCTTCAATGCGCGCCGAGCGGGACAGCCGGCGCGAACCGCGCCGCCAGCTCAGGATCACCGGCGCCACGATCAGGACCCCCGCCACGTCGCCCAACCACCACGTGAGCCACATGGCGCCGAACAAGCCCCACGCCGTCAAGCCGAAGACGCATTGCGCCGTGGGACCGACGGCGCTGCTGATCAGACACATGGCCAGCGAGGCGCCGGTAAACAAAAATACGTCGCGGGCTCGTCCCAAACTGCCGGGGGGTTGGGTGAACCGAGCGAGGAGGTAGGCGCCGGCTACTGCTTCCAGCGTGTTCCCGATTCCGGTGAGCGCGGCCACGAGTACGGCGTGGACAGCGTCCGTGCGACCGTCGCCAAGCAGAACGACGGCGTTTGCGCAAAATGCGCCGACGAGAATGCCGGGCCAAATGCGTTTTCCCAACAGTAGGATCGCAGCCAAGCCAATGCCGGCCGGCGGCCACACGGGGGACGCCGTCGTGTTCTCAAACGCGAGCAAGAGGCTGAGGCGCGCCGCGACGAAGTAGACGCCGGCGACGACCAGGGAGTTGCGTAGGTCCGCGCGATTCCAGATTGGCATGGCGACGACCGAGATGCTGGGGAGCGCCGCCTGTCGTGCCGAATCATGCGGTAAATGGGCCGGGAGTCGCTGTCAGGATACGCGGTCGCTTGGATGACCGCCAGCTCTGGGTCGGGAGAGTGGCGTCCGAGGCCGAGTTGTCCTGAGAAATGGCCCTCTTTTTGTTGCGCTCCGCTTCGGGCGCGTGGCACAATCGCCCGCTGACCGGCGTTTCGGTCGGGCGTCGCATCCGCGATGGAATCGTGATCCTTCACTGAGAGGAGCGTGCCCTATGGCCGCAACTGTAACCCAGGCCGCTCGTAGCGGCCAAGCCAATGGCGACCAGTCGCCCAAACGCCCCGAGCGAGTGTTTCGGGTCGGAAGCTGCTGGGCCACAGTCTGGTGCAATGAGATCAAGCAGGACGCCGGTCCGAACCAACAGACCACGCGGCTTGTCCGTTCGGTCAACTTGGAACGCCGGTTCTGGAATCAGAAGCTCAAGGAGGGCCAGGGCGACTACGACTCGTCGAGCGGCTACGGGTTGGGCGAGGTCCACAATGCGATCGCCGCGTTGGAGCTCGCCGCCGCCTACCTCCGTAACGTCGAAGCCGACATCACTCGCGAGTAGTGACGCGACTCGCATGAAGCGACTCACGAAATGACCAGCCTCTTCGCGAGGCTGGTCATTGTTTTATGGACTGTGAATTATCATCCGAGCCTAAAATCCCACGTTAGAACCAAAATGATCATTTTGCCCCCGACGCTTGAACCACGAACGCGACAACAGCTTAACGCCTTCGTGATTGCCTCCATTGAAGCGGCCGGCGTCCGCGTGCCCCCGTCGTCCCGGCTCAAGCGGATGCATGACCTTCTTGTAGCCGACGAAGGAATGATCGAACCCAGCGATCCTGAATTTGAGACGGCCCTTGAGGCGGAACGCGACATGCAATTGTTGGCATTCGTGTTTGATCAACTCGCCGCCGCCGAACCAAATGACGAATACCGACGGCTCGTGAAAAAGGTCGTCGATGATTCCGTCCTTCCAAACCATGACCGAACGCAGTCCGTCGGTCGTAACGCAGCTTTCGAGCTTTTCGTAGGAGCCATTTGCACGAGTGCTCAGATGCTATCGGTGGCGTGGGAGGAGCCCGACGTCACTTGTGTTTTCGACGGCATCAAATACGCGTTTGCCGCCAAGCGGCTTAAGAGCGTCAATAGCCTATTGGCCCGCGTCCGAAAGGCCGTGGAGCAAATCGACCGTTCGGGATTGCCGGGAGTCATTGCTCTTGATACCTGCTTGGCGTTCAATCCCAACAATGTCCGCATTTCCGAGCCACTGCCCGACGCGGTATTCATGTCTCGGTATTGGAAAGCGTTGCGGAATCTTTGGAGTGAGCATCAGGCCAAAGTCCAGAAGGTGATTGCACGAGCCGATGTGCTCGGCCTACTGGTGCATGACTATCAGGTTCGCTTTCAGACGAATCGCCAATGGGCTCTGGCAGGGATGACTATGCGGGTTCCCGCCCTCGCTCGCTCCACCGCCGATCAGCGGCGATTCGACGAGTTGGCGACGCTGTATACCTATGCCATGCCGAACCAAGAAGAGGTTTCCGAGGCGAAGATCATTCTGCCTTGATGTTAGGCTGCGATCGAAGCGGCGATTTCGGCCCATTCGTCCGAGCCGAGATTTTCCGGCTCGCGATCGCCAAAGCGACCATCGAATTTGCCGCGGCTCCAAACCAAGTACGCATTGATGCCCTGCTCATGCATTCGCCACAGGATTTCCTTCGCACCTTCGTCGCCTTTGGCGTTCGCATCATGCATGACGCCGACTCGGCCGCAACCGTATTCTTTCGCGTAGCGAGCCAGGAGTGTGCTTTGTTCGTCGGTAATCCTGTTGCTCATCATGGCCACGCTTAACACGCCCAGCTCATGGAGCCGCAGGCGATCGTTGAATCCCTCAACGATTAGAAGTCCGTACCGTGAGCGGGACTCGCTGAATCGTTCATCGCTGAGAAACTCTTGGCCGTACAGCTCTAGGCCGCGACGGAACAAGGCTTGCGAGGGAAAACGGTACTTCATCGGTTCGCGATCGTGGCGGCCGCCGGCGACCCAGGCGGCGTATTCTTCGTCGTATTTCACGTTGCGGCCGACCCAAGCCAGCGGCTCGCCTTGTTGGTTTTGGATTCCGTAGACCCATTGGCCGCGGAGCGAGCTTTTGCTTTGGCCGGGCATGTAGCCGCTACGACATTCGCGGGAGATCGCCTCAGAGAGGAGGAAGGGGCGGCGACGGGCAAAGGAGCTGGCCGCCGGCGACAATTGGGCGAGGTCGAACGTCAAATCGCGATCGAGATCGGTTAGCTTGCGGGCGTTCTCGTTGTCGCTCTGCGAGAGTGGGACGTTAGGCCGGCATTCGATGACTGCCGCGACCTCGCGGCGAACGGTCGGATCCGGAGCAATGGCCGCATCGGGACGAAGCTTGCCGGCGGCGATCGCTTCGAGTTCTTGAGCGACGGCGAAGAAGTCTTTTCCCGTCGGCTCAGCAGTGCCATTGTCGCGATGATTACGAGCAACACTCGGTTGGCCCAAATTGAGCCGACGCAGGTCCTCATCGACTTAACCACGCCCGATGGTCGGTCGACCGGCTTGAGCCAAACCTCGGCCGTAAAGTGCGAGAACCTCTACACGAAGTTGCAGGCCGACATGCGAAAGATCGGCACGATGCCGGCGGCTTTGATGCAATGAATCGACGACGCACTTAAGGCGTCGTTATCGCTTAAGTAGTAGCGATGTCATTCGACGGATCGCGTCGAATTCTGTTGACTGCCGTCGCAGTATGCGGAAGAATTGCTCCCTTTTTCTTCCCCTCGGGGCCGCTGCTTGCCGCCGGCCGCTAACCCTTTATTGATGCATCGCCGTGATGAACCTGCACCGACCACTGACCTCGACGACAATGCTGAGTTGCTGGGCGAGGTGCGAAGACTCCAAGAGGAAGTTCGCGTCGTTTACGACGCGATTGATGAGCTACGAGAAGCCATCGATCAAATCACTCGCGGCTATCGGCAAGATGATTGGCGACCCGTGCAACCACGGCAAATTGTTTCGTTGCCGCTCGCTCCCACGGACCCGGAGTTCGCCCGTAAGATCAACTCCATCGAGCCATCCACCTTCCCCCCGGATTTGCCGGCTGAAGTAGTTGGGATTCTCACGACTCGGTTAGCAGCGGATCGCCGCGGCGATCCGAACGGCTCGCCGCCGCACTCAGAATCGTTCCCCGTACAAGACGACGTGGTTCTAGTTGCCGCCGGCCCCGTTCAGCAGCGATCGCTGTGGAACGGAGGCGGCAACGAATCGGACGTGCCGCCGGTGCGACCCGCGACGGTCCTCGCCGACGCCGCTGCGGAGGCAACGCCTCAGAAAGAGGCGGAGCGGGGAAGCGAGCCCACAGACGAAGTTAAACCTCGCTACTTTGCTCCGCTGGCGGGCCACGAGCTGGTCGCCCATATGCAACGTCACAAGGTCACGATTGCAGGGCTCGCCAAGCGAACCGGCATCGCACAGAAGCGGATTCGGCAGGCCCGCGAAGCAGGTCTCTCCGATCCGCACGCCGTGCGGGACTGGCTGCAGGCCATCATTGGCCGCGACCCCGGGGCAGTCGGGATTCGCGTCGCCCGCGACGCCTACACGCTTGATGATTGGATCGCCTTCCGCGGCCGCTGTGTCGATGGGGAAATCGACGCGGCGACGCTTCAGGCCGAATTCCGCAGGATGCAAGCGGGCAAGCAACATTTCATCGAGACGCTCCTCAATGCCAAGCCGGCCAGTTGCGGCTGATGGCCCAGCAACGCGGACATCTCCACGCCCGTCGCAACACCAAGCAGGAAAACGCCGCAGCGATTTATCGCGGTGGGCTCTCAGCGTTTACATTGGGTGACTCCGTCAGCTACCAACCGCTGCAAGAGACCTATGAAGAGGCCGTCGAGCGAATCGTTCTCGCGATTACCGATCTTGCGGCCGCCGGCGGCGACGATCCAGTCAAGAAAGAGGAGGATGACCTGCGGGGCAAGGACCTGCCTGGTTTCTTTCCGACTCCGCGACCGGTGATCGAGCGAATGCTCGACCATGCGGCGATCGAGCCTACGCATTGTGTGCTGGAGCCGTCCTGCGGCAAAGGGGACATCCTCGACGCGATTCGCCGGGAGCATCCCGACATCACCCTCGTTGCCGTGGAACGCAATCTCACGCTGCAGGGCGTGTTGACGGCCAAGGGGCATGAGGCAATCGTCGAATACGGAGACTTCTTGTATCACGATCAAACGTACGATCGCATTCTCATGAATCCGCCGTTTGAGCAGGGCCAAGACATGGCTCACGTCCGCCACGCATATCATTTGCTGGCCAATGGCGGGCGTGTGGTGGCCGTGATGAGCGAAGGACCGTTCTTCCGCGAAGACGCCAATTGCCGCTCATTCCGCAGTTGGCTCGACGAATTGACGGTCGACCACGAGGAGCTACCCGGCGACGCCTTTACCGCCCATTCGCAAGATTGACGTCGACGAGGTGATGAAGGGACGGCCTATCAGCGGCGAAGAATTGGATCGGATGATCGAGGCGACGCCGGCCGTGGTGGGTACGCAAGCAGCATCGTCATGGGCGTTGACACTCAGGGTGCTTTGGGAAAGCGGCTTTCGCATTCAGGACGTGATGCGGTTCTCGTGGGATGACGCCGAGCAAATCCATCCAATCTGGCCGCGATTGCGATCGCAGCATCCGACTATCATAGTCCCCTCCTCGCAAAAGAATCGAAAAAACGAGGAGATTCCGATGCTGCCGGCCCTCGCTGAATTGCTGCAATCAGCGCCGAAGAAGCAGCGAACCGGATGGATCGTTGATCCGCAGCCCATCGAGTTCAAGATGAAAGGACAAGGGCCGTGGTTCATGCCTTCGCCGAACGACCTCGCTTCTTTGCAATCGATCTACAGCAATTGCTCGATTGCGAAGGCTTGCGGCGTTTCGGAACAAACCGTGCGTAAATGGTTGGACGACATGGGCTCGTTCGCTCGGGCCGACCTACGGAGCTGGGCCAACCCATTCCTAGCACGCTCATTACCGAAATGCGATGCAGAGCCACGCGGAGCGGCACGCACCGTCGTCAGGTGAAGGGCCGGCTCACCACCGAGCGAGTCGGGCGGATTATCGGCGAGATTGGCAAGCAGGCCGGTATCAAGGTCCGATCAGTCAAGAAAGACGACAAGACCAAGATCAAGTACGCCAGTGCTCACGATCTCAGGCGGGGCTGTGCCCAGCGACTCATCAACGCGGGCGTCTCGGCCGAGACGCTCAAGGTCATCATGCGGCACCGAGACTTCTCGACAACCGAGCGGTACTACGGGGCAACCAGGCGTGCCCAATCCGCCGCCGCGGAAATTGCCGAAAGGCTCGCCGGCGGATGCAGCAATTCAGAATTAGTGGGGGGATTAGTGGGGGGAATTTCCGACTCCCCCAACCTGACCCCGCAACAGCTCAAGCAGCTAAGAGCATTGCTCGCAATGGTTTAACTAAGTGCTCCCTGTTGGAATCGAACCAACAACCTACTGATTAAGAGTCAGTTGCTCTGCCAATTGAGCTAAGGGAGCAAGCGGCAGACCAGCCATTGTAACGGTTCGGACACTGCCTACTAGGGGCCATCGCGACAAGCGTCCCGTGCGGCTGGCAAACGCGGGCGCGGCGGCGGCTGGCCACGTTTTAGTCGCCCGCGGTCGGTGCCGTCCCTAGCCAACTTGCGAGCGATTCCCACCCCACGACCAGGCGTTCGACCTCGGCGCCGCCGTCGCCCGCCGCCTCGCGTTTGGACGCCAACATTCCCTGGTCGAATCTCCCAACAAGCGTCTTGCCGCCCCACTGCCACTGCAAGCCATCGAGGTCCCGAAGCTCCCGCGCCTCACCCAACCTGAACGTACCGAAAATCGTCTTCGATCGGTCGTCAAAATGCACAGGCCCCATGCGTGCCAACAATTCGCCTAACTGCAGCGGCGCCACGGGGTGTGCGAAGCCAATCATGCAGTAGAGGCCCGAACTCAGAGTGCTGCCGCCCGTCGAGTATCGACCCCAGGTGATAACAGCTTCATCTCGCCAAATGGCCCACAGCGATTCCAACTCAAGGACCGTATCGTCGCGCAAAAACGACGCCTTCAGGAACTTCGCGACTTGCACTTTGTCTTCCTCGCCATAGCCGCGCGCCAGGACGGCCGACCGGATCAGCGATTCATAGTTCCGGGCGCCGCGAAACTTTTGGCGATACATCAACGACCAGGCCCACGCCATCGTTGGAATCAAAAGCCCGATGCACCACGCGATGCGGCCGACGTCGAGCGCCCAGAACGCCAGGTTGATGGCGACGACAATGAGCGCAACGGCGACCAGCTCCGCCGCCGCGCGGCCCGTCGGAAGGCCCAGAGTCCGATCGTGACTCAAGACCGATTCGATGGGGCCCTCGTCGATCCATGCGGCGAACGCGGTTACGACTCGCGCCGGCGCCATGGCCGCGATTAACGCCAGTACGGTACTGCCGGCTGCGATCACGATGGCCGCCAATTGCCGCCGCTCCACGGGCAGATCGTCGACATTCCAGAAGAGAGCGGCAATCCCGTACCCAATGCCCGCCATCATGAAGTTAGCAATACGAGCGCTGCGCACGCGCGCCGGGTGAACCGCCGCCACGCCAAACCTCGTCGCGAGTTCGTCAAAGTTGACATCGGCCGCGTCATTGGGCTCAGGTGAATGCTCGGCTTGTCTTCTCATGAGTTCTGCTCCGCGCCGCGATTACCGGTCGGCAAAGTGCACTCCGGTCGGCTAAGTCTACTCCGGTCGGCAAAGTCTACTGACCCACGATCCGCGCCATCGCCCGCGGCAGCGGCGACTCGAAGTGCAGCATCGCGCCCGTGCTCGGGTGCACCAGCCCTAGCGTTCGGGCGTGCAGCGCCAGCCGCGCCTCGGTCCACAGCGCGTTCCGCGCGTTGCCGCGTCCGTATCGCGGATCGCCCAGCACCGGGTGGCCGCGCTCGGCGAAGTGGACGCGAATCTGGTTCCGGCGGCCCGTCTCCAGCCGCACCTCAACGGCGGTGACGTCGGCGAGCGCCTTCAGCACGCGGTAGTGCGTGATCGCCAGCTCGCCGGCCTTCGCGTCCGGCGTCGAGTATTGCGTGAGGTTGTCCCCCGAAGCCAGATGCGACTTGAACGTCCCCGCCTCGGGCGTCACTACGCCGTTGACG
>JANOIK010000423.1:0-4416 GCA_031407585.1 Planctomycetota bacterium
TGTACGCGTTTGGGAAGAAGGAGTAGCGGCTCAAGCCACGGACGGCTCGGGCAGCTTGCGGACGCTGCCCGGCTCGACCGGCTCGTGCCGCAACGCGCTGGCGACGGCGGCGAAGCAGAGCTCTAAGCTGCGCAGGTTCGCTCGTGCGCTGTGTATTGGTTCGCGGCGCTCTTCGATCGCGCACAGTAGCTCGCCCATCGTGCCGTGAAAGCCATCGGGGAACCATGATCCCGTGAGTTCCGGCCGGTAGGCCCCGCCCGCGCGCGTGAGCTCCACCGTCTGGTGGTTCACGCTGGGGCCGAAGCTGCGCAGCGTGCCGTGCGTGCCAGCGATGTACACGTCGTCGTACGGAGCGAAGGCGCTGTGCCCGTCGAACACGAGCGTCGCCTGCGTGCTCGGGTACTCGATGGCCGCCTGCCCCAGCAGCGCTGGCATAATGTCCTGCGAGGGCGACTTCGTGGTCGATGCATACACGCGCGTGGCCCGCTGTTCGCCCATGAGCGTGGCGACAAGATCGAACCAGTGAATCGCGAAGTCGTACAGAATGAGGTGATAGACCCGCTCGAATGCCGTGCCGCGGACCCAACTGTGGTCCCAGTGCACGCCGCAATGAACGCCGCCGAGTTGGCCGATCAGCCCCGCCTTCACCGCCTCGCGGATATAGCTGAAGTGCGGCGCCCAGCGGGCGTTTTGGTTCACGGCCAACCGCACGCCCTGCGCATCGGCCAGTGCCGCCAGGCGTTCGCCCTCGTCGAGATCGAGCACGAACGGCTTCTGGCTCAGCACGTGCTTTCCCGCCGCCAGGCAGTCGGCAATGATCGGCCCGCGGATCTCCGGGTGGGTCGTCACGTCGACCACTTCGACGTCGGCGAGCGAGAGCGCGTCGCGGTAATCGGTAAACACGGCGGCGTCGGGGAAGTACTCAGCGCGGCGCTTGTCCGCGGCGTCGCGAACCACGTCGCACAAGGCGACGACGCGAAATTTGGCCGCGACGTACGCCTGCAAGTGGTACTTCGTGATGCCGCCGCAACCCACCAGCGCGATTCCGGGCGAGTAACTGCGCGGACTGCGGGGCAAGTAGGGGAGCGCCGGCAGTGTGACGCTCGGCATCGCGAGCAGCGGATCGGACACGCGGGCCTCCCTGGCGGCGAGAATCTCAGAGCAGCGCTATTGGAACTCATTTTTCGCGGGCTCTCGCAACCTATCAGCCCCCGCGGCGCGCATCCAGGGGCCCCATGTGGCTTGAAAAACAGCCGCAATTCGGTAAGGTGGACGGTTTACCAAATAGCGACTAAGCGGCGTCGGCCGCCCTTCTCCGAAAAAGACCATGGCCAAAAAAGCACCTGCCCCCGCCGTCACCAAGCGAATTCTCCTGGTGGACGACGACGCAGAAATCATCGAATCGCTCCGCCTCGCCCTCGAAGCCCAGAGCTACGAAGTCATGGTCGCCCGCGACGGCAACCAGGGGCTCGCGCTCATCGAGCGCGAAAACCCCGACCTCATCATTCTCGATATGATGATGCCCAAACGCAGCGGCTTCCTCGTGCTGGAGCGGCTCAAACGCCTCGGCGAGAAGAAGCACCGGATCATCATGATCACGGCCAATGAGGGCAACCGGCACAAGGCGTACGCCGAAATGCTCGGCGTTGACGACTACGTGCGCAAGCCGTTCCCGATGGACCGCCTCATCCAGAGCGTCCAGCGGCTACTCGGCGAATAGCGCGCGAGCTTCACTGTTTAGCCGCGACGCGAAGGTCCGCCACAGCGGAGCGCGTCCCCAGGCTATTCCAGCGAAATCGTCCGCGCCAGCGGCTGCAGCACCGCGTCGATCACGTAGTTGTCCACCACGTCGCGGCAAACGTCCCACAGCCGGTTAAGCATCGTCACGAACGACTGGTCCGCCGCGAGGCTGCCGTACTGCCGGGCCGTCACGTACACGCTGAGTTGCTCTTCCTGAAACTCGCTCGTGCGAATCTGGTACGCGTTCGTGCGGGCTTCGATATTGAACCGGCACTGAACGCGGCACTCTTCGTCCAAGGCGAAGGTGATCGACGGCTCGTTGTTGATGATCGTCGCCCCGGGGATCGACGCCATCCGCTCGAGCGCCGGCGACACGCCGAGCGCCTCGGCAATAAGCTGGTTGTGATTGCCGCGGTAAGTAAAGTCGAACCCCATAAGCAGGTCAAGCGCCTCGCAGTCGAGTGGGCTCACCGACAGCGCGTACGGCGCGATCTCGAGCGCTAGCCGATGCTGGTCGAGTGCTTCGTCGACCGTCTGGGGATTCACCTGCCCGGAGCATATCCGCCGCGGCTCGATCGAGCACCAGCGATACGCCCCCTTGTCCTTGTCCTCTTCGAGCACGAAGTCGTTCTTCTCGCGCGCGTAAAAGTTCCGCATCTGCGGATACTGCTTCTGGATCTGCTCGAAGTAGTGCAGCACCGTCTCTCGGCTGCTCGGAAGGTCCATCTCCGTGCCGAGATTCATGTTGATGTAAAAGTCGTCGGCGAGATTGGCGTACGGGGTCATCTTGGGGGGCGGCGTCCTTACTAGGTTCGACCCGTCGCGGCGTTCGACGCCGGCGTGCGGGAGCCCCCTAAGTATAGGTTGATGGGGAAAAACGTGTCAAAGACCTCTCGCCGCTTGAATCGCCTGCCGCGGAGTTGCAGAATGAGGGATACGCGCCGAGGCGATTTGCTCCGGCGGCGTTCCGATTCGATGAACCGAAGGCCGATTTTTGGGCTCTGGGGGCCGTCGAAAAGAAATCGCTCGCCAAAAACTGCCTGCGCTTGTAAACTGGCGTTCAGTACACGTTTCTGGAATTCGCCGCCCGCGTCATGGAGACGACAATGACAACGCACACGGTGGGACTTACCCCATCGCTCCTCATGGTCGCCGCCCCCGCGAGTTTGGGACACGTCGCGGTGGCCGTCGATGGCGACGCGATCTTCGGGGCCTCGTTCGGGCATCGCTCGAACGCCCAGGCCATCGACCGCCTGGTGCG
The DNA here is from genome assembly GCA_031407585.1 of Planctomycetota bacterium. Classification (GTDB taxonomy): domain Bacteria; phylum Planctomycetota; class Planctomycetia; order Pirellulales; family Lacipirellulaceae; genus Lacipirellula. The sequence continues at coordinate 3,002 of JANOIK010000423.1, forward strand.
CCTGCTCGGTGGACCGCTGGCGACCGCCCCCACGGGCGCCCGGCGCGACTCCCGCGAGCGTTTCGCGCTCAAGGCTCTCGATCGGCTCGTGCGCTTCCTCGATGGCGAGCCGGTGAGCTTCGACGACCTGCCCGTGTCGCTCGACCACTTGTCGCCGTTCCAGCGCCGCGTCGCGGCGGCGTGCCGCGCGATTCCCTACGGCGTCACGCGCACCTACGGCCAACTTGCTGCGATCGCTGGCTCCGCGGGCGCTGCGCGCGCCGTGGGCCAAGTCATGGCGACCAATCGAGTGCCGCTCATCGTGCCGTGCCATCGCGTGGTGGCGGCCAGCGGGAAGCTCGGCGGCTTCTCGGCGCCGCTAGGCGTGGCCATGAAGCGGCGGCTGCTGGCGATGGAAAGCGGCGACGACCGAGCGGCGATGCCGCGTTCTGCATCTCGCGCCTCGCAACGCGAGTTGGCACTCACACTTTCCTAGTCATAACTCGTCAAACGACGCAGGCGGAGCAGGCGATGACACGACGGCGATCGATCGCGGTGTTTAGCGCCGCGTTGTGCATGGGCTTGTGGGTGCTTGCGCCATCAACCGGTCGCGCTGTCAACATCGTACTGGACTATAGCAAGGACACGAACGATTACTTCGGCGCCGGCCATCCGACAGGCCAGGGCGCCGCGGCGAAAGCGGCGCTCCAAGCGGCGGCGGGGTTCTTCTCGACGATTCTCACGGACACGCTGTCGCCCGTGATCGAGCCGCCAAATTTCACTGGCACTATAGGCGGGTCGGCCTATTGGGATTGGTCGGTGCAAATCGTTCATCCCACCACCGGAGCATCTGAGTTGTTGCCCGGCCTGTCAATTGCCGCGGATGAGTATCGTATTTACGTCGGCGCCAAGAGCATTGCCGCCGTTGGCGTTCTAGGCCAGGGCGGCACCAGCACGACGACGCCAGGCTACGGCTATGGCGGCCCGTGGGCGGCCGGCGAGTTCGAGTATGTGCAACAAACGACTGCCGATTTTACGAGCGCGGTCACAAAGCGCGGCGAAACCTCCGGATACGGCAACTGGGGCGGCTACCTGACCTTCGACACTGACGCCGACACGATTTGGCACTTCAACCACAACACGGCGCCAACGGCAGGAACGAGCGACTTCTACTCCGTTGCGATCCACGAGCTGGCGCATTCCCTGGGATTCGGCGCCTCGATCATTCCGGAATGGACAGCCCTCGCCACAGGGTCGAATTTCGGCGGCGCCGCCGCGGCCGCCGCCTACGGTAGCGCGCCGCCATTGCAAAGCCCCAGCCGCTCGCACTGGGCTAACAACACGATGAGCAAGATTTTCGGCACGAACACTGTCCAAGAAGCGGCCATGGACCCTAGCCTGACCACAGGCACGCGAAAGTACTTCACCTCGCTCGA
>JANOIK010000490.1:0-2132 GCA_031407585.1 Planctomycetota bacterium
ACGAGCGAGACGATCATCGGCGCCACATTCGCACGCTGGGTGCAGTCGTACCGCGACCTGCCGATCCTCATCAACCAGTGGGCCAATGTCGTGCGTTGGGAGCTGCGCACGCGCATGTTCCTGCGCACCACCGAGTTCCTCTGGCAAGAAGGCCACACCGTTCACGCCACTGCCGAGGAGGCCCAGCGCGAGACGCGGCAGATGCTCGACGTGTACGCCGAGTTCGCCGAGGGCACGATGGCCATGCCCGTCATCAAAGGGGAGAAAACCGCCGGCGAGCGCTTCCCCGGCGCCGTCGCCACCTACAGCATCGAAGCGATGATGCAGGACCGCAAAGCCCTGCAAGCCGGCACGAGCCACTTCCTCGGCCAGAATTTCTCGAAGGCCCAGGAGATCAAATTCCAAAGCGAGGCCGGCGAGCTGGAGTACGCTTGGACCACTAGCTGGGGCGTTTCCACTCGCCTCATCGGCGGCCTCATCATGACGCACTCCGACGACGATGGACTGGTGCTCCCGCCGAAGCTGGCGCCCGCGCACGTCGTCATCATGCCGATCGCCAAGACCGACGAGGAGCGCGGCGCCGTCATGGAATACTGCGAAGCGCTTCGCGCGGAACTTGCCGCCCAAACGTACGAGGGCGAGCCGGTGCGCGTGCGCGTCGACGCCCGCGACAGCCGCGATCGCAAATGGCAGTGGGTGAAAAAGGGCGTGCCGATCCGCCTCGAGATCGGCCCCCGCGACATCGAAGGCGGCACGCTCATGCCCGCGCGCCGCGACTCGACCGACAAGCCGCCGAAGGTTCTCCGCGGCGAATTTGTGGCAACGATCGCCAACGCGCTCGCCGACATCCAACGCAACCTCTTCGACCGCGCCGCCGCGCTGCGGAAAGAGTCGACGGTAAAAATCGACAACCTCGGCGAGTTCGAAAAGTTCTTCACGCCGAAGAACGAGAAGGACCCCGAAATCCACGGCGGCCTGGCCGAGTGCCACTTCGTGGATTCGCCGGTGATGGAGGAGAAGCTTAAGGCTCTCAAGGTGACCGTCCGCTGCGTGCCGGTCGACGGTGAAGCCGAACCGGGCAAATGCCTCTTCACCGGTCAGCCAAGCCCCCGCCGCGGCGTGTTTGCCAAGGCGTATTGAGCAAAGTTACTCGATCCCTATTTCCGGCGTATAATTGAAATCCAGGAGCATTAATCATGGCAGCGGCAGAACATATCGAGCCCGTCGTGCCCATCGTGCCCAGGAAATACGCTGGGCTATGGATCGCGTGGAATCGAGCCCAAACTGCAATCGTCGCCAGCGGACGCACCTTCGAGGATGCTCGCCGCGCCGCCGCGGAAGCTGGCGAGCTAGCTCCAATCTTTGCGAAAGCGCCGCACGCGAACCTCCGTTTTCTCGGCGGCGTTCGATGAAGGTTCATTACCCGTCCTACCATGATAGGGCAGTTTCCTCACGGATCGAGCATGACTCAGATTGAAACACTTCAAGCCGAAATCGAATCGCTGTCGAGCGAAGACTTCACTCGGCTCCGAGAATGGATTGCCGAACGAGATTGGCAAAATTGGGATCGGCAAATCGAGCGCGACTCTGCCGCGGGCAAACTGGACTTCCTGCGGGAAGAGGTTCAAGCAGCGAAGCAGCGAGGCGAACTGCGAGACCTCTAAGTGCATCGAACGACGCCTAAATTCTGGAAGCGATTTGAAGCGCTCCCCAATGAAGTGCAGGAGCTGGCTCGCAAGAACTTCAAACTTCTCAAGCACGATTCCCGTCATCCCTCGCTACAGTTCAAGCGGCTCGACATTTACTGGTCGGCGCGAGTAGGTCTTAACTACCGCGCGATTGCCATGGAGGATGGCCCCGACTTTGTGTGGGTATGGATTGGCGCCCACGGGGAGTACGACAAGCTCATCAAGTGACGTCAGGTCGTTGACGGACGGCTCGAAAAATCCGCTCTGATGAGCGATCGCAAACTGCTTCATGGGAGTTCCCCACCCCCCCACCCCTGTGCTCCTCCTCATCGCCGCGAGCAGTCGCTACGACGACGCCCTCGCCTGGGGCCTTCGCCGCGCCGAGCGTGACTTCGGCCCCGCCGCCGCGGTGAGCGACGCCTTCGACTTCACCGAGACCGACTA
>JANOIK010000492.1:0-4466 GCA_031407585.1 Planctomycetota bacterium
CCCCCTGCCCCCCCCCCCCCCCCCCGGGGGGGGGGGGGGGGGGGGGGGGCCCTGAAGCGGGTACCCGGCGCCGTCCCCCCTCCCTAGCCCTCCCCGCCGAGGGGAGGGGACCGGAAGGTATGAGATGGAGACTTGCGGGCCGCGGATGATCAGCTCGCCGATTTCACCTCGGGGCATTTCTTGTGCGTTGTCGAGCGTCGCGATCGGCTCATCCGTGATCCGGATCACGCGCCATTCGATGCTGTCGAACTTGCGGCCGACACACACGCCCGCGCCCGCGGCGGTTTTCGCGGCCGTTTCGTCGAGCACTTCGCGGGCCTCGATCGTCGAGACCGGCAGCGCTTCGGTGGCGCCGTACGGCGTGTGCATCTCGCCGCCGGGCTCGCACACATGCTTGAGCGTGCGGGCGATCACGTCGGCGCCAACCGGCGCTCCGCACGAGAAGACTTTGCGAAGCGACGGGATTCGCTCTCCGCCGGTCTCGCAGAAGCGGCTCACCTTGTCCCACACGGCCGGCGAGGCGAATGCTTGCGTCACCTTCCACGCGTTCGCCGCTGCCAGTAGCAGGCGCGGATTCGCCGCGGCGGGCCGCGAGAAGTCCATTTTCGGAAACACGGTCGTGACGCCCATTGCCGAGTTGAACAGGCCGAAGAGTGCGAAGCAGGCCAGGTCGACGCCGCCGGGCTGCAGGTTGTAGGCGCGCTGAATCTCGGCGACCTGCGTCTCGAACATGCGATGCGTGTAGAGGACGCCCTTGGGCGAGCCCGTGCTGCCCGAGGTAAAGATGATCGCCGCGGGGTCGTCAGCGTGGGTCATCGGCAACGCGGTGGAACTCGTGCGTCCACGCTCGAGGAGCCGCCGATACGTGACGCCGCCCCAGAACCAACGCCGGCCGACGGTCACGTTGTGCCGGGCGCGGGGGAAGCGGCGCCGCAGAGCTGCCCGCACAGCTTGAGCGCGGCTGACGGCGACGAACCCTTCGGGCTCGGCCGCGGCCAGGCAATTCACGAGATGCTTGCGCCCCATGCCGGGATCGACGAGCACCGTCGTGGCGCCGCTGCGGAGCAGGGCGAAGACCAGCTTCACGAAGTCAATGCCGGGCGACACGAGCAGCACGAGCCGCATGCCTGGGGTTACGCCCAGGTCAATCAAGCCGCGAGCGAGCCCCGCGGCGTCGGCGTCGAGTTCGCCGAACGTGCAGGTCGAGAAGCCCAAGGCGCCCGCCGCCCCATTTCCGCTTGGCGTGGCCACGGCGATCGCGTTCGGCATCTGGGCCGCGATTCTCGCAAGCCGGTCGGCGACGTTCGTTCGCGTGCTGCCCGTGCTTTCCATCAAGCTATTGTATGCACCAGGACCCGCGCCGCCACATCGACGCCGGTCACCGCGGAGAGCGCCCGCCACCCGGGTACAGCATTCACTTCCAACGCGTACAGCCGCCCGTCGCGACCAGGCAGCAGGTCGACGCCCGCGACGCTCGCTCCCACCGATGCGGCCGCGCGGCGGGCGAGCTGCGCGAGCTCGGCGGTCACCTCAAGCGGCTCCGCACGGGCGCCGAGGCTGATGTTCGTGCGCCAGTCGTTGGGGTTGATCCGTCGCATGCCGAGCACGTCGTCGCCGATCACGAGCAGCCGCCAGTCGACGCCGTCGTGAGGGATGAACTGCTGCAGGTAGAGGACCGAGCCGATTTGCTCGAGCGCCATGAACACGCGGCGGGCCACGGTGGCGTCGGTGACGCGCGTGATGCCCCGGCCTTCGCCGCCGAACAGCGGCTTCACGACCACGTCGTTGCCGAGCGTCTCGAATGCGGCGAGCGCCTCGTCGGTGGTCTGGCAGACGATTGTGGGCGGCACGAGCAGGCCCGCGGCTTGCAGCTTCGCGGTCGCGAGATATTTATCGACGGCCGCCTCGATCGCCTTCGCGGGATTTACGACTGGGACGCCTGCGGCTTCCAGACGGGCGAGCGCGTCCATGCGGAAGACGATCTGCTCGAGACTCCCCGGCGGCATCGAGCGGACGAGCACCGCGTCGTAGACGAAGCTGCCAGCTTCGTCCGTCTTTTGCGTTGGGAGCGATTGACTGCCGATAGCGGGAAGGACGAAGCTGGCAGCTTCGTCTACGATTTTTGCCGCCAGCCGTTTGTAGGAAACGGCCGTTAGGAGCATCTCGCGACCCGCCGCGCGCTGCAGGTCGCGGAAGTACCAACTGTCGGCGGCGGTCAGGACGGCGATATGCATGACAAGCCGCCTACCCGCCGAACGATTGGCGGAGGATCGCGGCGTTCACTTGCCCGAACGTGTACGACCGACCGGTGTCGAGATTCGCGAACGTCACCTCCGCGGGGCTGAACAGAAGCGGATCGACGCGGTAAAAGTCGTTGCCGTAGGCGGCAAGCGTCTCGGCGAAGGGGCGGCCGTAGTCGGCGCTTGCGCTGCTCGGCGTCTGGGGGCCGATTTCCTCGAGCGTCGCATCATCGCCGCGCACGTAGAGCACCACGCGCCCGCCGTACAGGATCGCATCGTTCGTGCGACCGATCGCCGCGAAATCCTTGGCCGCGGGCGGCGGTAGCGGCGCGGACCCGAAGGCGCTTACGACTCGCTTGAGATCGAACGTCAGCTCGTGCAACTTGTGGAGAGCGGTTTCAACGCTGCGGGCGACGATTTGCAGCGTCCCTGCAATGCTTCGCGTTGGGGCGGCTAGCAATGTGAGCTGCGCGGGCGACACTCCGCACTTAGCGGCAACCTCGTCGCACACGCTCGACGGCGGCACGACGCCTGTTTCCAAGACGCCGACGCACTGACCTACCTTCTCACTGTATCCCAACTCCGCGAACAACGGTTCGCGCGCCGCCGCGGCGCGCATCGGGCCCGATCCCATCGCGAAGTAGTCGTCCCCCTTGACCTCCCATCCCGCGTACTGCGAGGCCATGCACGCGAGCCACGGTTGGTCGGTCCGCACGCGAATCAGGGGCCAGGGACTCTCACCCGGTACGGCGATCTCCACGGTGGCCAGATTGGCCAGACACACGCGCGCCATGAGCAAGCCCGCCGCGAGCCCGCCCGGCACTTCGATGCCGCAGTCGATGATCGTCGCGCCGCACGCCTGCTGCGTGACCTGAACGCGCAGCGCCTCCGCGTCGTCGACCATTGACTGGCACAGCGCGGCGGCTCGAGCGTTGAGGTTCAACACACTGCCGAGAATAGCAGCGCCGCGGGGCGGGCGACAGCGGGGCGGGCCGCCTACCGCTTGAGCTTGTCCAGCTTAAGCGCACTGCCGATTTGCGGCACGTTGAGGCCGCCGAGCGAGCCCTTGCCGTTCATGAGGGCCGCCAATTGGGTGACGACCTGCTGGTCCTCGCCGAGCTTGCTGAGCAGCTCCTGCTGGGCCTCTTGCCGCATCGCGTCGAGCGTCGCGAGCTGCTCGTCCGCCTTGGCCTGCACCTTCGCGACCAGCCGGTCGCGGCGTTCGGAGAGGTACCGCCGCACGGCGCCGTTGACTCCGTCGGCGAGCTGCGGGCCGAGGTTTGAATCGATCTTCCAGCGCGGCTTGCGGAGCGTGCCGGCAAGTTCGATGTTGGCTTCGAGCCGATCGACGCCGCGAAGCGAGTCGGCCAGCACCGCGGCGATGCGGTCGTCGTGCAGTGCGGGCGTCGAGGCAGCGAGGGTGGACGACTGGTTCACGCGGATGAATCCGCTCAGCTCGTCGCCCACCAGCGTGATCTCGGCGGAGATCGAGGCCTCGCCCGCGGCCACGTTCACCGCGATGCTGTCGGCTTTGCCAAGCGTGCGTTCGCCGAGCAACAGGTGCGGACAGTCGAGCACGATCGTGTCGTGGGCGACAGCGCGGCGCCGGTCGAGTGTCACGAGCACATCGCCCGCGAGCGCGCCGCCCGCGACGAGGTGCAGCTTCAATGGCCGGTCGTGGAGTTGCGGTTCGGTCGTCGCGTCGGTGAGTAGGCCTGTCACTTCCAGCGGCTGGCCGTCGACTCGAGCCGTTCCAGTTAGCGCCACGCGTTCGATGAGGCACTTGGGTTGCGGCCGCTCGACGAACAGCACGTTCGTGCCGTGCGCCCGCGCGGGTCGCTGCATTTTCGATTTGGGGACCCAACTGTGAAGGTACTGCGCCCACTCGACGCCCTGGGCGATATAACCGTGAGCCAGATCGCCCAGCAGGTACTCCGTGAGCTTACCGCCGTCAGTTTTGGCGACCTTCAGGCTCTCGCGGAGGAACTCCGTGTCCTGCTTCCGCGCGGCGTCGATCGCGGTGCGATCGGCCTTCGCCGCCGCGGGCAGAGTCTGGATTTCGGCGAGCGTCGCCTTCAACTCGGCCTGCGTGGTCGTCAGTTGCTGCTTGAGGGCGCCGAGTTGCTCCATGCCGCGCAGGGGATTCTTCTTCACTTCGCCGAACTGGTGCTCGATCTCCTTGGCCTTGGCCCGCAGGTCGTCGGCCCGCTTTTTGAGCGCCGCGTA
>JANOIK010000496.1:0-4153 GCA_031407585.1 Planctomycetota bacterium
GCAATGTCGAAGCCCATCCGTTGGGTCGGATTGCCTTGAGCAAACCCGCCCGTGCCGAGCGCCAGATCGTCGGCCAGAACCAACGTCGAGCGATTCTGCGTAATCTTGCCGCTGTACCCCGTATTGGCGCCGCCCAGCACAATCGTGCTCCGTGCGGCAGCGGTCGAGTTCTGGGTGTTCCCCAAGTTCAACGCGCCGCTGCCGGTGAGGCTGTTGATCTCAACGCGCCCCGTGGAGGTGTTCACGCTATTGACGGCAACGGGCTGCTGGGTCAAGCCGTCGAAGTGATCGAGCGTGTCGATGCTCGCAATCGTCACGGCCTGTCCCGCGGGCAGATAGCTGCTGATCGCGCCTCCGGTTCCGTGCACTCGAAACCCGCTCGCCAGGTTGATGCTCTTCGTGCCCAAGATGTGGATCGACTCCGAGTTTCCTCCCGCGCCGGCGATCACCGGAACGCTAATGCGATTGGTCGCCCCCGCGACGCCGCCCGAGAAGATGCGCCCAACGCTGGCAATGCCTCCGCCGCCCGCAAAGAGATCGCGCCAGATGGCGAGGTCCTGGGCGTTCACCGCGCCGTCGAGGTTGGCGTCGCCCTGCTGGTTCGTGGCGCCCGTGTTGAGGCCCAAGTTGCGCTGCCAAAGCAGCAGATCATCGCCGTTCACGCCGTTGGCGTCGGTGAAGTCCGCATCTTCAGAGTTATGAAACTGCAGCACCCCCGCGCCTGTGCCGACGATGTCAGTGACCGCCGCCGCGCTGGTGCTGCCGATCTTTAGGCGCCCGACGATGACTGGCGTCGTCCCGATGTCGGCGTTCAGTCCCGCGGTGAGCGGTACGGCCACGTCGGCAATGTCTGGATTGACGTTGGGGTAAAGGTTGGTCGCGGGCACAGCGGATACCGGGGTCCAATTAGCGGCATTCTGCCACGTCTGCGTGCCCCCGCCGAGCGCGTTCCACGTGTAGTCGTAGGCCGTTGCGCTGCCGCAGGCGACGACGAGCGAAACACACAGTGCGAACAGACCTCGAGACGCGTGGCAAGAAAATGCCATGACTTCCCTCTCCCGCAAGATGCGCGAATGGCGCGAAAGAACAGATTAGCCCCACGCGCATCTTACGTAGCGATCGGAGACGCGCCCAGCTTTCTTGCGGACGAATGCAAAATCGCGGCCCCAAACTCGGCATATCTAAGAATGACTTGCCGAAGAATCTTGACCTTTAACGCGGTCGAACCGCGCAACGCCAACGCGACGAAAGCAACCCCCAAATGAGACCGATGGGACTCGAACCCATGACCTACGGATTAAAAGTCCGTTGCTCTACCGACTGAGCTACGGTCTCAAGCGGGAAGGCGGGTCCCCGCATGGGGATGACAGGAATCGAACCTGCACGGGTTGCCCCACTGGAACCTAAATCCAGCGCGTCTGCCAATTTCGCCACATCCCCGAGTGGAACCGCGCGACGCGATCGTTGAGTATAGCCCCACAGGACGAGGGTGGGCAGTGGCTACGGCTGAGATCAGCCTGTCGCGTCAACCCTCTAGAAGCAGCAGAGAAACCGCCAAGGACGCCAAGTACGCCAAGGGGGGAGGGGATGGGATTGAACCACGACGGCACGATGACATCACGCAATGCTAAGAATGGGAATATGACAATGCTCCGCTACGCCTTCGGACTTGTCATTTCGTCGCCGCTAAAGTCCTTCTCTCTTTTCGCATTCGTCTTTTTCCGACCTTGGCGTACTTGGCGTCCTTGGCGGTTATTCTTTTCTTTGTCTTGCGCTTTACAGCGTCGCGTCGCCGTCCGGTTCGGTCGGCACCTGCATGTCGACGCCCACCGTGCGGACGCGCCCCGCGGTTTCGATCTCGAAATGGATCGCGGCCGGCTCCGCGGCGAGCAGCGTGCGCACCTGCTCCAGAAGAGCGTCGCCGCCCGCGAACGGTTCGCCCTCGCAGGCGTAAATGCGATCGTAGACCTTAATCCCCGCACGCGCGGCCGGCGAATGCGGCACCACCCGCGTGACGAACACGGCGCCCGGCTCGGCGTCGTCGGTGCGCCACGACAGGCCAAGCTGCGTGGGCGTCCCCGCGAGCGCGACCGTGATCGGAACCGGCGCCTCGCCCTGCCGCACGACGGAGAGCGTGATGTCCTTCTCTGCCCGGAGCACCGTCGCCGCGAGCTGGAGTTCGTTCGCCAGCGGCGTTTCATCGACGGCAACGATCTCGTCGCCGACGAGGATCCCCGCCGCCTCGGCGGCGCCGCCGCGGGTTACATTCTCGACGCGCAATGCGTGCCCCTGGGGCGTCTCGGCCCACAGCCACGTCAGACCCAGCCGTGGCACGGCCGGCGGCAGCGGCGCCTCTTTCATCTTCTGCACCGTCGGGTTCTCACTTCGCGACGCCGAGCGAAACTTCGGCAGCTCGTCGGCGTCCGCAAGAATGCTCACCGTCTCCAGCAAGTAGGCGGTCGCCAATCTGATCCCGGGGATGTTGAGTTTTTCGATATCGTCGCGCGGAGTGTGGTAGTCGTCGTGCAGGCCGGTGTGCATCAGCAGCGAGGGGACGCCCGCCATGAACAACGGCCAGTGATCGCTGTTCTCTTTGTACTCCCACGAAAAATCGAGCCACAGGTCCGCGGGCAGGTGCGTCGAGCTGAGCATCTTCCGCAGCCCCGGCGCCGTGCGAGCGCCGCCGACTTCCAGGCGACCCTCGCGCAGTCGGCCCAGCATGTCGATGTTCACCGCTAGTCGCACGGACTGCAGCGGCACGGTGGGCTGCTTCACCCAGTGGCGCGAGCCGAGCAGGTTGATTTCCTCGCCGTCCCAGAACGCGATGAGGATCGACCGCCGCGGCTGCCACTGCGTGCGATGCCACGCGTCGACAATCTCGAGCAGGGCCGACACGCCGCTGGCGTTGTCGTCGGCTCCGTTGTGGATGTAGCCGGTGGGGCCGTTGCTGTTGCGCCAGGTGCCGTAGCCGACGTGGTCGTAGTGGGCGCCGATGAGGATGTACTCATTCTTGAGCTCGGGATCGGTTCCGGGCAGCATCGCGATCACGTTTTGGTAGGCGGGGCTGAACCGCTGCAGATACCCACCGGACGCGCCCGCCGGCGCCATGCCCGCGGCGATGAGTTGCCGTTCCAAATACTGCGCGGCTGTGCGACCGCCGCGCGTGCCGGACTCACGACCCTCGAGCGTGTCGTTGGCGAGGAACCCAGCGTGGTCGCGGATCTCTTCGGGCGTGACGGTCGCGATCGCCGCTTCCAGCAGTGCGGCCCGGCCAAAGTCGTCGGCCCGTGCCGCCGATCGCAGGGCAACGACCACGAGAGCCGCCACGAACGCTAGCACGATGGGACGGGCGACGGATTTCATATGCATTGCCGGGAGAGCGTGTAAGGCGACGCGGAAGCGGGGCGCCGCGAAAAACGGGCGTCCCTATCTTCGGCCTCCCACGCCTCGCCGCAAGAGGCGCAGCCGCTGCTGGCGCCCTCATTTACCAATGCAGAACTGGCTAAATACGCGGTCGAGCACGTCGTCGGCGCAAACGGCGCCCACGGCTTCGCCGATCGCCGTGAGAGCGAACCGCAGCTCGGCGGCGAGCAACTCGTCGTCCGCGCGGTGCGTGAGCTCGCCTGCGGCGGCGAGCGCCGCGGCTGCCTCGTGCAAGACGCGCCCGCAACGGGCCGCGGTGGCCTGCGCGCCGCCGGCCGTCGGGCTGCCCCCCGCTCCGCCGGAGAGACGCCGGTGGATTTCGCGGGCGAGTTCGTCGAGCCCCGCGCCGTTCACGCTGCTGCACGCGATGGCGTCGACCCGGGGCGGCGCCGCCGCCAGGTCGCACTTCGTCGCGACGAACAACTCGCCCGCGGTTGCGCGCCGCGACGCCCTCGTTGGTGAGTCGGCGCAGCGCAGTCGCAATTCCGCGCGCCGCTGCTGGGCTACGGCCGCCGATTGCGACGCCCGCTCGATCTCACCCGCGGCGTCCGCCGCTTCCCCGGCGGCGTCGATCAATTCGAAGGTCATACCGTGAAGGTCGAGTTGCGCCGACACGTAGTCGCGCGTCGCGCCGGGCGTCGGCGATTCGATTGACCGCACCTGCCGGTCGACGCCGAAGCGCCGCACGAGCGCGTTGAACAAGCTGCTCTTGCCGACGTTCGGCGGCCCC
>JANOIK010000526.1:0-1815 GCA_031407585.1 Planctomycetota bacterium
GCCGGACACGCCGTGATTGCGGTACAGCAGTCCCAGGTCGTCCTCGTCGCCGAAGAACTCGGCCATCAACCGGTTGGCCTGCGGAATCGCCTCGACGTTGCGCACCTGCAGGTCGGCCGCGTCGTCGGCGCCGTCGGCAAAGTACACGCCCTGCCGATCCGGCATGGCGCCATTCTCCGCCAGCACGCGCTGCGAGAACAACACGTTCTTTTCGAGCGACGCTTGATTACCCGACCGCGAGTACCCGCCGCCGATCGTGAGAAAATAATCCTTGCCCACGGCGGGCGACGCCAGCGCGGCAAGGATGAGGGGAACGAGGCAAGGGCGCATGACAAACCTGAATAGGAAGAGTGGTTGCAGGAGGGTTGGCCATTCAACCCCACCTACGTGGTTTTGGCCCGTCCGCGTGGAGCTGCCTTGAATACAAGGGGGATTCTTCCCCATAGTCAAGCCAGCCTTTAATATGGAGTCCGTCCGGTAGTCATATTAAAGGCACAGGCAACTATGGACGCTCCTCTCCCCCACCAACCGCCCATTTCCCGCGCTGGCCGTTACCTTACCCAGACAACCGGCTACAGGGCCTTCATTCCCGCACCACTACCGCCGCACCCGCCCCTGGATTTTTCCGGCGAACTGCATGTCCTGCTCTCACAGGCCGACCGCGCCTTGGGTCGACTCGACGGATCGATCAAGACGTTGCCTAATCAAGATCTTTTTGTCTTTATGTATGTCCGGAAGGAGGCGGTCCTTTCGAGCCAGATCGAGGGTACGCAAAGCTCTCTGCAGGATGTCCTAGCCGCCGAAGCTAAGATTCTCTCTGCAGACCGTCCGCAGGACGTCGACGAGGTCGTGAACTACGTGCAAGCCATGAATTACGGACTGGAGCGCCTCGCCGAGCTCCCCGTGTCCGTGCGACTGATCCGCGAAATTCACGCCAAGCTCCTCGAGAATGTGCGCGGGGCGCACCTCACTCCAGGCGAACTGCGGACAAGTCAGAACTGGATCGGGCCAGCGGGATGCACGCTCGCCGAAGCCACCTTTGTTCCTCCACCGCCCGCGGAAGTAGCCCAGCATCTGGGTGAGCTCGAGCGATTTCTTCACACCGACGCGCGACTACCACTGCTAGCGAAGATTGGCGTGGCTCACGTCCAGTTCGAGACGATCCATCCATTTCTCGACGGCAACGGCCGCGTGGGTCGGCTTCTCATCTCATTCCTCTTGTGCCAACAGCGCGTACTTCTCAGGCCTGTTCTCTACCTCTCACACTATTTTAAACGCCATCGTCAGACTTACTACGAGCGCCTCCAAGCGGTTCGCGACGAAGGAGCTTGGGAAGCCTGGCTGGCTTTCTTCTTTGCTGGCGTCATTGAGGTCAGTGAGCAAGCCACCGAAACCGTACGCCGCATTCTCAGCCTGCGTGAGGAGCATCGTCGTGTCATTACCGATTCGCTCGGCCGCGCGGCCGGCAATGGGCACCGCGCTCTCGATCATCTCTATGAGCATCCGATCGTCTCAGTGACCGATTTGGAGCGACTTACTGGCACCACCTATCAAGCGGCAAACGACCTCGTGGCTCGGCTCGTCGATCAAGGAATTCTAGAGGAATTTACGGGCCAAATACGAAACCGCCGCTTCCGTTACCAAAGTTATATCAACCTTTTCCACGACGTAGAGCCCTAGTGCTTTGTCACAGCTTGATTTTCGGGTAGAGGGATTTGAGCGTACCGCGGGCGTCTTTGACTTTCATCTGCCAGTCGACGCCGCGCTGGGTCGCGTTGACGTCGGTCGACCAGGCTGCCAGCTCGGACTGCAGCT
>JANOIK010000541.1:0-3714 GCA_031407585.1 Planctomycetota bacterium
CGACGTCATCATCCGCAATAGCGTGCCCGGCCTTACCGGCGCCACGCGACTGCAAAGCGGAGCCAGCGATTTCCTCGCCACGAATCTCACCTTCGCCAACACGCTCGGCGACAATAACGGCCAGGCCGTCGCCCTGCGCAACAGCGCCGATCGCTCGGCGTTCAAAAATGTACGGTTCATCGGCTTCCAGGACACGCTGCTGGCGGAGAATCGTACGCGGCAGTACTACCTCGACAGCTACATCACCGGCGACACCGACTTCGTCTTCGGCAACGCCACCGCCGTGTTCCAGCACTGCGTGATCAACAGCAGCGACGGCAGCTACGTGACCGCGTCCGAAACCGACGCGCAAACCGCCGTGGGTCTCGTGTTTCTCGATTGCACGCTGACGCGCACCGGCCCGCCGGGCGCCGCAGTGAACTCGACCGATCTCGGCCGGCCGTGGCACTGGGACCAAGGAAAAATCCCCAGCGCCACCTACATCAACACAAGGATGGACGTCCACATCCGGCCCAGCGGGTGGGATCCGTGGCATCTCAGCGGCAATCCCAACAACAACCCGGACGCGACGACGCGATTCGCCGAGTTCAACACGATGACGCTCGCGGGCGTGCCGTTTTCGACCAACGGCGCGGGCGTTCCCACGGGCCGCGTCGCGTGGGCCGACCCCATGACCGCGGAGCAGGCTGCCGCGTACACGCTGGCGAACATTTTCTCGGGGCCGGCGTTTTGGAACGCGAACCGAAACCTCCAGCCCGAGTTCGTCGGCGGAACGGGCGGATACACGAATCAGGCGTCGGTCACGCCGTGGGATCCGCTGGCGTCGCTCGCCGCGCTGCCGCCCGTGCCGGAGCCCGCGTCGGTGGGCATGTTGGGCGGCGGAGTGCTGATCGCGTTCCACGGGCTGCGCCGCAGGTAGGACAAGAAAAGGTCAGTGCGATGAATCGGCGAACCTGTGCACTTCTGACAATCGCGGCGTATTGCGCCATCGTGCTGGCCGCCAAGCCGCGCACCGCTCACGCTCAACTCGCCGCGTTCCCCGGCGCCCAAGGCGCGGGAGCCTTCTCCGTCGGCGGGCGCAACAGCGGCAACGTCTACATCGTCACCAATCTGAACAACTCCGGCACGGGCAGCTTTCGCCACGCCGTCGATACGGCCCCCGCAGCCGGCCGCACGATCGTCTTCGCCATCAGCGGCACGATCAACCTCGAGAGCGACGTCAACATCGACTCGCCCAACATCACCGTCGCCGGGCAGACGGCGCCACCGGGCGGCATTACGCTCGCGCGCCGCGCACTGAAGATCAGCAACACGCACGATGTCATCCTGCAGCACATCCGCGTCCGCCCCGGCGACTTCGCTACCGCGCCGAATGTCTATGAGCCGGACTCGATCTGGGTGAACGGCTCGAACAAGATCATTCTCGACCACGTCTCGGCGTCGTGGAGCACGGACGAAGTGCTCTCGGTGACACATGGCTCGACCAATGTCACGGTCCAGTGGTCGCTCATCACCGACTCGCTGCACAACTCGAACCACAACAAGGGAAACCACGGATACGGCGGCATCATCCACGGCGGCGAGACGACGCTCCACCACAATCTCTACGCCAACAACCGCAGCCGCAACCCAGCCACGGGCAATTGGGACAAGGACGCACCCATCACGCCGGCGCACCTCGATATCGTCAACAACGTCATCGCGAACCCCGGCGACCGCTACAGCTACAGCGGCGGCGACGACCAATATGACGTGAACTGGACGGGCAACTACGGCATCGAAGGCCCCAACACGACTCGCGAGAACGAGCTGTTCCATCCCGATAACGTCAACACGCGCGTCTATTACGCGAACAACTACTACGACACGACGGACGACGGCATTCTCAACGGCGCCCCCGCGTCGGCCAGCACGCTCACCGGCGTTTACACATCGCTCGGTTCGCCGGTCGCGACCACCAATCCGCCGATCCAGACCGACGCGCCGACGGCATACAAGCAGGTCCTAAGCTACGCGGGCGCCGCCGCGTGGCGCGACCCGATCGACAAGCGCATCCTCAACGGCGTGGTTAACCAAGCCGGCGACCACATCGACTCGCAGGACGAGGTGGGCGGATACTTTTACCCCACGCCCCTCACGCAGGCGCTCGACCCCGATGGCTTGCCCGATTGGTGGAAAATCAACAATGGCTTCTCGCCGAGCGACAACACGGTCGGCCTGCAGTTCGCTCCGGACGGCTACACCTATCTCGAAAAATACCTGCACGCGCTTAACGCCCCGTACTTGCCGCGCACGGGGCAGACGCCGATCACGGTCTCAACCGCGTTCGGGGCAGGCGCCGACGCGCAGATCAACGTCAACGCGGGCGTGTCGTCCGGCGACGGACTCGGCCCACAGCTCAACGCCCGCTGGACCGGCGCCGGCGGCACGAGCAACCAACTCATCGCCTTGCGCTTCGACCTGTCCGACGTCGAGCCCGGCACGGTCGCCAACGCCACGCTGGAGCTGACGGCCTTTCGCGCCACGTCGGGACAAACGCTGCGCGTCTACGGCGTCGAGCACGAAGTGGCCAACCAGGCTTGGGACGAAACGACCGCGACGTTCACCAGCGTGCCCGGCACGGCGTCGAGTCCCACCAGCGGCGCCCGCAGCATCGATACCGCAAAGCTACTCCTGCTCGGCGAGTTTGCCACGGGCACGGTCGCCGAGGGGGCCACGGTGAGCTTCACGAACCCCGACCTCTCGGTGTTTCTCAACATGTTGGCCTACCGCAACGATGGCAGCGACGTGGTGACGCTGCTCTTAGAACGCCAGAACTCATCGAGCACCGAGGCCCGATTCGCGTCCACCGAAGCAACGATGCTCGAAACCGGCTCGCCCGCGGCAGCCGGCACGTACGCACCGCGGTTGGTGCTCAGCGCTCTTCCCAACTTTGCCGCCGACTTCAACAATGACGGCCGCGTCGACTCCAGCGATCTCTCGATCTGGCGCGGCAACTTCGGCAACGGCCCCAGCGCCACGCAAGGGCAGGGCGACGCCAACGGCGATGGCGCGATCAACGGCGACGACCTTCTTGTGTGGCAACGGCAGCTCACGCAGCCCGCGGCTACGGCGGCGTCGGGCGTTGTCCCCGAGCCGAACGCATGGCAGTTGCTCGCGGCGATGGGCGCATGCTTCGTGCCAGTGATTCGCAGAGGGCGTACCTGCCGGCGACGTTAAGGACTCAACATGAAACACTGCCATCGCATTTCGATGCTCGCATGTTTGGCCGTGGTGCTCGTCGCGGCTCCGCGCGCGGCATTCAGCCAAGAGCCCACAGTTCCCGCGTTCCCCAACGCCGAAGGCGCCGGCATGTTCGCCGCGGGCGGGCGCGGCGGCGAGGTTGTGTACGTCACCAATCTCAACGACCGAGGCCCCGGCTCGCTGCGCGACGCCGTGAGCCGCCCCAATCGCACTGTCTTGTTCGCGGTCTCGGGCACGATCACGCTCGCATCGTCGCTCAACATCGACGAGCCGCATCTCACGATCGCGGGCCAGACGGCGCCGGGCGACGGCATCTGCATCCGCGGCAAAGACGTCGTGGTCGGCGCCGACGACTGCATCCTCCGCTTCCTGCGGTTCCGCCCCGGCGACCTGCTGCACGAGGAGCACGATGCCCTGACCGTATGGGGCGCCCACGACGTCATCATCGATCACTGCTCCATGAGCTGGTCG
>JANOIK010000572.1:0-18377 GCA_031407585.1 Planctomycetota bacterium
CGCGCCGCCCGCGCCACACGGGCACGAGCATGACCAACCCGAACGTGATGATCAGGCCGACGCCGAACCAGAAAAATCGATTGTCGCCTGCTGTCATAGCTTAGCGTGCTCCGTACGGCCCGGCCGAATCCTGTCTATCGATATCGAACGACTTGCGCGCATCACGCCGGGGCGCCCGCCGCGACGCATTCGTAACCCAATCGCTCCAGGGCCGGGCGCGCCACGGCGTTGAACCGCTCCAAATCCGTCGCCGAGAAATGGTTCTCCCAGTCGCCCACGACTCCCTTGCGCACAAAGGGGATCGCTTCGCCCTTCTCACGATGCGCCAGGACTTCGGCCCGCTTCTCAGTCTTGCGCATCGAGTCGAGGCTGCCCAGCCGAACCGCGTCCTCGACGCGCTCTGCCGAAGCGTCCAGCTCCAAAAAGTCCGACACGCGCCGCAGCTCGCGACGCACGTCCTCTTTCATGTCCTCGTAGCGGACAACCAGCAAATTGCCGGCCTGATTGCACGGCGAATCGAGCCAGTCGATCACGTGATCGTGCCACACGCCCGAGCCGACGAACATGCCGTCGAGATACGCCTCGAGAAACTCGCTAAACGTCGCTTCCAGGCCAAAGACCCGTTGGATCTGAAAATACAGCGAGACGGTCACGTCGCGCCCGTCGCGCACCACGTAAATCGCCTTCTTGCAGCACGGCCGGTAGCGCTCGTGCGTGCGCAGCAGCCATCCGCCGGAGGGAATTCGCTTGTCGCTAAGATGTTTTTCGTTGACCCCCGGCACGAAGCGACTGTCCGTGATCTCCTGCTTTTCGCCGACGCCCCAGAGCATCTCCGTGACCATGAACGTCAGCCATGTGCTGCCCGACTTCGGGTACGAAGCGAACAGCACGTCCCGGTCGTTCACATTGCGAAAGCGGTAGGCCAGGATCGCTTTGCGCAGGGCCGTACGCCGCAAACGGCTGCGAACTCGGTGGTAGAGTGAAAGCTTCATCGAAAACCGATCGGTGCGCAATCTGCCCGGCGTCTGCCACGGACACGTGGCGGGTCCTCAATTATAATCCCTTTGCGGCTCAAGGCGTCTGCCCCGGGGCGCCATCATTCTGTTAAGAAACATGAATGAACCGTCCGCGGCGGCATGGGGACGCAGATTCCGCCGTCTCAATCGCGCCACGCCGCACAATCGCGACTCCCGCTCAAACCCTCAGGCGCCGACGTCGGCCCTGAAGTCCTCGAGCGCTGGCAACCGCGACTGCAAGCAGCAGCGCGGAAGCGGGCTCCGGAATCGCGGCCGCGGCCGCCACGGAGCTCGGCAGGAGCCGCAGCCCCAACTGTCGCTGCCAGAGAAGCAGATCGGACCCATCGGTGTCGCCGTCGAGGTCGGCGTCGCCCTGGGGATTCATGCCGACCCAACTTCGCCAAATCGTCAGGTCCGCCGAGTTCACGACGTTGTTGTGGTCAAAATCAGCGCTCAGGCCGGTGACGACCGCCAACGACGCATACTGCGGCGAGTATTGAATCGCCCACTTCTTGCCGCCGGTGAGCGTCGGCACGTTCACCGAGCTAAAAGTTCCAGACAGGATGTCTGCCGCGCGAATAATCTCGAACGTGTCGCCCACAGCGGGATCGAAGGTTCCGCCGCCCAGATTGACCAGCAACACCTGCAGCGCGCCGGCCAGGGCCACGTCGTCGCCCACGAGCACTCGATCGTACTGCGTGCCGGGCGTCACGCCGCCGAGCTCCATCGTGAACGTGCTCGTGGCCGACTGCGTATAGTCGCCGGAAATGGCCGCCGCCCCCACCGACAGGCCGGGCTTGAAGTTGCCGCCTGTGTTAATGAGATTGCCGTCGACCTGTGACGTGCTGAGGGAACCGCCCGTGAACGTGAACGTCCCGCCGGGTGCGATTTCGAGCAAGGGAGTGCGAATGCTCCCGGTCTTCAAGAGCACGGTAGCGGCCGGCCCCACCTGGACTTTCGAGGTGTTGGTGAGAGCCGAGTTTGCCGACTCTAGGCTCAGAATTCCACCCGTGACAATCGTGTCGCCGTAATGGGCGCCGTTGCCCGCGAGCCTGACGAGACTCGTTCCCGACTTGGTGAGTGATCGCGCCTCGTCAAAATCGCGAATCTGGCCGTTGATATACAGCGGCTGCGTGCCATTGCCGGTAATCTCCAGATCGGCGTGGAGCACGATGTCCATGTTGATATTGAAGCTGAAGAAGCTCGCAGTGCTCGACGTGGTTTGCAAGTGAATCTTCGGCGCTGCGCCGCTGAGGCTCTTTGCGAACATGATCGGGTAGCCCGTCAGGAAGCCCGACCGATTCACATCGCCGGCGTAAGGACCCTCGAACCGCAGCTCGTTGAGCATGAATTCCTTCAGCCCGTCCGGGCCGGGACCAATGCTGTCGTGGTGTCCCGTCGATCGGACGATATTGTTGTACGCATTGTAGGTGGCGTCGTTCCGGGGCATGAACACCAAGGCCGCGTTGGCGTAAGAATCCTCGCGATTGATGGCGACCGTGCTGCCCGGATTGGCGTGGTCCTGCCAAACGACGCTCGACCAGGTCGAAAACGTGCTCGCATTTTGATTGAAGCGGAACACGTCAAACCGATTGATGAAACCGGTGATCCGCTGCTGCGGCTTGCCGAGGGTCGCCTCCCAGTCGACGAACTCGTTGAGCATCGAGCGGAACAGGGCAGGCTCAGCGTTATTCATGCTCAGAGTCTCGCCGCTGCCGTCCGGGTTGAGGTGATAGAGAGTCGCCGGTTCGTATTCGCTGCCCTTCACCAACTTCCAGTCGCCCTTGCGAATCGCGAAGTAGTAAAAGCCGGAGCGCCAATACATGGCATCGTGGAGAGCGCCCGACTGCGCACCCTGGAGTACGGCGGTAAGGTCTCGGCCGTCGAGGTTGGACGGCGCCGCCGCGCCCGCCGCCGCCAAAAACGTCGGCATGAGGTCCATGCTGGTTATGGCCTCGTTCGACGTGCCAGCCGTGACGCCCGGCGCCTTGATAATCAGTGGCACACGCAGGCCCCCTTCGAACCCCTGGCCCTTATAGCCCCGCAATGGGCCGTTGTCGTGAAGAGCTGTGGTGTTAGGCGTCGGCAGGGTCGGGTCGGTCACGGGAAGCGCCCCGCCGTGGTCCGAGCTGAATACGACGATTGTGTTATTCGCGATCGAGTCGATTGTATTGCCATCCCCGTTGGGGTCGTTCAAGCGGGCCATGATGAGACCGACCGCACGGTCCATCGACAGCGTCAACGCGGCGACGTTCTTTCGATAGCCCACCAGGCTCGTCGAATCGAACTCGGCCGAATCCGCCGCCTTCACCTTGTCGTACGGCGAATGCGGCGCGGTGAACGGCAGATACATGAAAAACGGATCCGCCTGATTCGAGTTCTGCGAAATATACTGCGTCGCCTCGTCCGCGATCGCGTCCGTGAACATGCGGCCGTGAGTCGGGTCCGAGGGAATGTTGTTGAACGACGGCTCGGAATTCCATGCCGGCAGGTTCGTCGTGTTTCGAAAGATCGTGGGACCAGTGCCGCCGGGCCCGAAGTAATTACGAATTCCGCCTTTGATCCCGTAGAAGTAATCAAATCCCTGCGCGGCCGGCAATTGAGGCGTATCAAACCCCAGATGCCACTTGCCCATGATGCTCGTTTTGTAGCCGGCCTGCTTCATGGCTTCGGCCATGGTGAACTCGGACCCCGGTACGCCGTTGAATTGGTTCGCGCCGTCGACGACGTTGTATTCGAAATTGAACCGCGAGGGGTTGCGCCCAGTGAGCAGGCCCGCGCGGGACACCGAGCAGATCGAGGCGGTCATGTACGCGTTGGTAAAGACCTTGCCCTGTCCCGCCAGCGCGTCGATGTTGGGAGTCTTAAACTCGGTCGTTTCGCCGGTGTACTGATTCATGAAGCCGAAGTCGGCGTAGCCGGCGTCGTCAGCCAGGATTACGATCACGTTCGGCTTCGGCTGGGCCCACAACGGTGCCGCGCAGCAGATCGCCGCGCAGAACGTGGCGTAGGCGTAGAGTCGGCGCACTCGAAGAAACGTCATGGCGAACATCGGGAGAGGGCGGCGGTGCATCTCGCGCCGCGGGAGTAGAGCTAACTTTAGTCTAGACGCGGGCCACAACGCCAGCAAGCAAACGGAGGCGGCGCCGCACAGTCGCGCGCCCGCCCGCTAGACACCTTCCGCCGCGGGAAAATGCGGCTCCGGACGAGCATCGCGAGGCTAACGGACTGGACTGCCGTTGGGTGATTCATCCATGCCGAATCGCGCTAAGACCGGCCAATCGCGCTGACCGTCTCAATCGGCACGCTCGCCTCCCAAACGGCCATGCAAAAACGGCTGCCGCGAGCAGAACCGCGGACGCTGGCTCGGGGACCCTCGCTGCGAGCACTTCGGGGGGCGTTTCGGGCGGCGTCGGCTGGGTTAACTGACGCTGCCAGTAAAGGAAGTCATCCCCATCGGTGTCGCCGTCGAAATCCGCGTCCCCCAAGGCGTCGACGCCCATCGAGTTCCGCCAAATGACGAGGTCGGCGTCGTTGACGGTATTGTTGTGGTCGAAATCCGCGGTCAGGCCCACAATGACTGGCCGTGCCACGACCCTTAACACCATGTTGAGCGTTGAATACTCGATCTCCCACTTCTTGCTGATGGGGAGCGCCGGCAGGCTCACCGAACTAAAAGTTCCCGTTAGAGCGTTCCTGGCTTGAATGATTTCAAAGGTGGAGCCCAACAGGGGATCGAAAAGCTCGCCGCCCAGATCAACCGCCACGACCTGCAAGGCGCCGTCCAACGCGACGGCGTCGCCGACAAACAATCGATCGTAAAGGAAGCCGGCCCCGACGCCGCCAATTTCCATCGTGAGCGTGCCGCCAACCGCCTGCGTGAAGTTGCCCGTGATCGAGGTGTCGCCCACGGCCAACCCCGGGCGGAAAGTTCCGCCAGTGTTCGTGAGGTTGCCATCGACTTGGGTCGTATCCAGGACGCCGCCGGTAAAATTAAACGTCCCGCCGGGCGCAACTTGGATCAAAGGCGTGTGAATGCGCCCCGCGATTAAGGAGACCGATCCCTGCGCGCCAATCTGCAACGACGAGGTGCTGGCGAGCGCTGCGTTCGGCCCGTCGATCCGCAGCGCGCCGCCGTTGACGATCGTGTCGCCGGAATAAATATTGTTTCCAGTCAGCTTAATGGTGCTCGTGCCCGTCTTGGTCAACGACCGCGCCTCGTCGAAGTCGCGAATCTGGCCGTTCATCGTAAACGGCTGCGTGCCATCGCCGGTAATCTCCAAATCGGCGTGCAGCACGACGTCCATGTTGAAGTTGAAGCTGAAGGAACTGGCGACGCTCGAGGTGGTCGCGACGGTCATCCTCGGGCCCACGCCGCTGAGATTCTTCACGACCATCAGCGGGAAGCCGAGCAATGTCCCCTGCCGGTTCGCCATGCCGCTGAAATCCCCTTCGAACCGCAATTCGTTGAGCATGAACTCCTTGAGCCCGTCGACGCTTTGCAGTCCGCCATTGATCGCAGGGTACCAATGGCCCGTCGATCGGCTGATGTTGTTGGTTGTCGTGTAGTCGGCGTCGTTGCGCGGCATGAACACCAGGCCCGCGTTGGCGTAGGGATCTTCACGATTGATCCCGACCACGGCCCCCGGATTTGCATCGTCTTGCCATACGATGTCACGCCAACCCGAAAACTTCTTCAGATTCTGGTTGAAACGGAAGACGTCGAACCGGTTGATCAGGCCGGTCACCCGTTGCGTCGGCTTGCCGATGGTCGCTTCCCAATCCACGAACTCGTTCAGCATCGAGCGGTAGATCGCCGGTTCGGTGGTGTTGTGGCCTTCGATCTCGCCGCTGCCGTCCGGGTTGAGATGATAGAGCGTGGGCGTCGCGGATTCCGTGCCTTTCACCAGCTTCCAATCGCCCTTGCGAATCGCAAAGTAGTAATGGGCCGCGCGCCAGACGAGGGAATCGTGGAGCGGCCCCACCTGCGCGTCCTGCAGCACGGCAGAAAGGTCCCGCCCATCGAGATCGGGGGCTGGGGGCGCCCCGGCCGCGGCCAGAAACGTCGGCATCAGGTCCATTCCGCTGACAGTCTCGTTCGACACGCCGGCCGTGACGCCCGGCGCTTTGATGAACATCGGGACTCGCAGGCCGCCTTCCCATCCCAAGCTCTTGTACCCTCGCAGCGGTCCATTGTCGTGAAACAACGTGGCGTTAGGCTGCGGTAAGTTGGGGTCGTTCAGCGGGAGAGCCCCCCCGTTGTCGTTGGTGAATGCGATAATTGTGTTACCCGCGATCGAATCGCTCGGATCGCCGTCCCAATTGGGATCGTTCAACCGCTCCATGATGAGACCAACGGCCCGATCCATCGCTTTGGTCAGGGCCGCCGCGTTCTTGCGATAGCCCACCAGGCTCGACGATTCGAACTCCGCCAAATCCGTCGCCTTCACCTTGTCATAGGGTTCGTGCGGCGCGCTGAACGCGACGTGCATGAAGAACGGGTCCGCCTGATTCGCATTTTGCGAAATATACAGCGTCGCTTCGTCCGAGATCGCGTCCGTGAACATGCGACCGTACGTCGGGTCGCGGGGAATGTTGTTGATCGACGGCTCGTTGTACCACGTCCCGAGAATCGTCGAGTTCCGGAAAACAGACGGCCCGACGCCGAAATACGGCCTAATGCCACCCTGGATGCCGTAGAAGTAGTCGTACCCCTGCGCAAGAGGCAATTGGGATGCTTCAAACCCCAAATGCCATTTGCCCATCAGGCTCGTCCTGTAGCCGACCTGCTTCAGGGCCTCAGCCATGGTGAATTCAGTCCCCGGCACGCCGTTGAACGCGCTCCCGCTTTCTACGACGTTGTATTCAAAATTGTACCGCTGGGGCATCCGCCCAGTGATCATACCGGCGCGCGACACCGAGCAAATCGAGCCGACCTGGTACGCATTGGTGAAAACCTTGGACTGGGACGCCAGCGCGTCGAGGTTCGGCGTCTTGAACTCGGTCGTCGCCCCCGTAAACGGGTTCATGAAGCCGAAGTCCGCGTAGCCCGCGTCGTCGGTTTCCAGCAAGATCACGTTCGGCTTGGTCTGACCCCAAGCGCGCGACGCTCCGCAGAACGCCGCTGCGATCCAGCATGCGGCGCACGAAGAGACAAGAAGCAATCGAAAACGCTTCATGGCGGAAATTAGGGCGATTGGCAAGAAAGCCGGCGACGCACTTCTGCGACGCAGAAAAGAGTCAGACCACCTCTCTTATACGCAGAAATCCGGGTTTGCAATACAACCCGAGTCGGCGTTTTCAGAAATCTGTCAGCCTTGTAATCCTGCGGGCAGAACTCGCGCATTTAGGAAATACGTCCCCAAGACGAGAATGGATTGCACCTCCCCCTCATTTGAGGGGGAGGAATCTTCTCGATCCGTTCTTACGGCTTCCGCCGCAGGCGCTGCACCAGTTGCACGCCTTCTTCGCGGGCGGCGGCCCACGAAGTGAGCGGCACGGTCCAGATCCCCATGATCTGCTTGACGCGAAGCGTCACGGACACGTTTTGCACGATCGTCTGCAGGGTAAAGGCCGTAGCCGCCCCGACGATGCCGTACCGCGAGACCAGCGGGGGCATGATCACCCCATAGAAAGCGAGGCTCGCGACGCTCCACACCATCAGCTCCCGCTGCCGGCCGGTCATCACTAGCGTCAGGCCGTTGTTCCCCGTGAGCACAAAGATGATCGCCCCGACGCACATGATCTGCAGCGCCGAGGCCGCCCCCACGAACGCCTCGCCTGCGACAAGCCGCAGTACGGTAGCGGGCGCCGCCATCAACACGACCAGCGCTATGAGTGAGGGCAGGGCGACGATCGTCGCGACCCCTCGGACCAACCGTTCCAACCGCTTGAGATCGCCTCGCCCGTGCAGTTCCGCCACGAATGGCGGAAGCGCGATCGCGGCCACCATGAGCGGCGCCGTGACCAGCAGCCGCAGGCCCCGGATCACGCCGTAGTCGGCCACCGCGGCGTCGTTGACCATCCACGCCACCCAGAACAGGTCCACTTCCGCCATCGTTACGTTGATGAGCTGATTGATCAGGTTCGGCCAGCTTTCGGCGAAGTACCAACGGGCGCCATAGTGCTTCGCCGCTGGCGGACCGCCTGCCGCAGCCGCAAGTTCCGCCGGCCCCCGCCTCAAGGTACGGCCGATGATCCACGCCGCGACCGCCAGCGCCGCGACATAGGCCGAGATTTGCACGGTGAGCACGCGCCCTATCGTGAGCCAGCCGCCCACGGACAACAGCGTCGCCGCGACCAGTGCGAGTCCGTTGGGGATGAGCCCTCCGCTGCGGGCTCCCACCAAGGCCGCCGCTTGAAAGTGTTCTTCCGCCTGCAGGTAGGTCGCAGCGATCATCGCCAGGCCGGCCATGGCAAACCAAGCGCAAACGGCCCAGGGCATATCGCGCAGGACGAGCCACTTCGCTTCGTCAGGAAACTGGCTCGCCGCCAGCAGGTAGCCGGCCATCGACAGGACGCATCCTGCCCCCGACAGCTTCAACGCCCCCACGAGCGCCGTCCGCCGCTGATGTGCCGTGTCGACTTCGGCCCGCAACACGCGCACAAGAGTCAGCGGCACGCCCATCGTCGCCAGCATGGCAAGAAAGGGCACGGCCGACGTCGCGGTCATAAACGCCGCCGCCTCGCTCTTAGGCATCGAGCGGGCCAACACGACCGTCAGCAGGAACAAGCTCCCCATCGATCCGACGCGGCTGACCAGCGTCCACGCCCCGCCGCGCAGAATGCGATGTGACAACGTCGTCCCCACTTTCGGCGGCGCGGCGGCGTCGACGGGAACCGTTTCGGAGGCGGGAACGGCATCCATGGCGGGCGAGCGAAGGGCAGGCGATGTTAGCGTGGTCGAGTTGGCGGTCGCGAAGGCATTCGCATCGCCCCACCACTTTATTGTCTCAGGAGGCCAATTTGCCCGAAAGCCGAAACACCCCAACCCAGTGGCGGCCCGCTGCTCCACGGGCATTTCAATTGGCAGTATGGGACTAATCGGCACGCCCGGCCGCCGTTGACCCCGCCAACGCCCGGGGCAGCTCGCTCGTCACTTACCGCGTCTTGCTGGGGCAATTAAGCTAAGTGATCCGCCGAACCTCGCGCCGCTCTCCGCGCCGCGAGCCGAACCTGCCGCAAACATTCGTCACCATGGCCGCCCTCGATCGACCCGCGCCGATCTTCGTTTCCGGCCACCGCGGCCTGGTGGGATCCGCCGTCGTGCGCCGGTTGCAGGCTGACGGGTTCACGAACATTCTCACCGCGACACGGCAGGAGTTGGACCTCCGCGACGGCGCCGCGGTCAACGCCTGGTTCGACGAGCACCGGCCCGCCCACGTCGTGCACGTCGCGGGCCTCGTCGGCGGCATCCACGCCAACTCGACCCGGCCGGCTGAGTTCCTCTACGACAATCTCATGATTCACGCGACGGTGCTGCATGCTGCGTGGCAGACCGGCGTCGCCAAGCTGCTGTATCTAGGCAGTTCGTGCATCTACCCGCGCGAGTGCCCGCAGCCAATCCGCGAGGAGTACCTGCTCACCGGCCCGCTGGAGCCGACGAACGAGGCGTACGCCCTGGCCAAGATCGCGGGTCTCAAATCCTGCGAGGCCTATCGCCGCCAGTACGGCTGCAACTTCATTTCCGCCATGCCGACGAATCTTTACGGCCCGAACGACAACTTCGACCTACAAAGCTCGCACGTGGCGCCCGCGCTGATCCGTAAGTTTCACGAGGCGCGCCTCCGCGGCGACCCGTGCGTCGTCGTGTGGGGCACCGGCACGCCGCGTCGCGAGTTCCTGCATGTCGACGACTTGGCCGACGCCTGCCTGTTCCTGATGGACCGCTACGACGAGGCGACGACGATCAACGTCGGCACGGGCGAGGACCTGCCGATTGGCGAACTCGCCGCCATGATTCGGGATCTCGTTTACCCGGCCGCAAAGATCGAGTTCGACGCGACCATGCCCGACGGCGCCCCGCGGAAGCTGCTCGACGTCGGCCGCCTGCACACCCTTGGCTGGCGGCATCGCATCGACTTGGCCGCGGGGCTTCGCGACGCCTACACCTCCTTTTGCGAGCGCCAAGCTGCGCTCGCCGGATGACGCGCCGCATGGCCAAGACGCACCCCCCGCTCAACGGCAAAACCGCCCTGATCACCGGCATCACCGGGCAGGACGGGTCGTATCTCGCCGAATTGCTCCTCGGCAAAGGGTACCGCGTCTGCGGCATGATTCGCCGCAGTTCCTCGTTCAACACCGAGCGCATCGACCACCTGTACCAGGATCCGCACGAACCCGATGTGCGTCTGAAGCTCATTTACGGTGACTTGAGCGACGGATCGAGCATCAACCGCATTCTCAAGCTCGAGCGGCCCGACGAGATTTACAACCTGGGCGCCCAGTCGCACGTCAAAGTGTCCTTCGACGTGCCCGAGTACACGGGCGACGTCACCGGCCTGGGAGCGGTTCGCATCCTCGAGGCCATGCGCGAACTGGGCCTCCAGTCGCGGTTTTACCAGGCCTCGTCCTCGGAATTGTACGGCAAGGCGCTCGAAACGCCGCAGCGCGAAACAACGCCCTTCTATCCCCGCAGCCCCTACGCGGCGGCCAAGGCCTACGCCTTCTACGTGACGCAGAACTACCGCGAGTCGTACAGCATGTTCGCGGTCAACGGCATCCTGTTCAACCACGAGTCGCCGCGCCGCGGCGCCACGTTCGTCACGCGCAAGATCAGCCGCGCCGCCGCCCGCATCAAGCTCGGCCTGCAGGAGAAACTGTATCTCGGCAATCTCGACGCGAAGCGCGACTGGGGCTTTGCCGGCGACTATGTCGACGCCATGTGGTTGATGTTGCAGGCCGAGCTGCCCGGCGATTTCGTCATTGCCACGGGGGAAACCCACACCGTGCGCTCGTTCTGCGAGTGGTGCTTTGCCGCGGCGGGGCTGCCGCTCGCTTGGGAGGGAACGGGCGTCGCGGAGGTCGGCCGCGGGCCCGACGGGCGGACGCTCGTCGAGGTCGACCCGCGTTATTTCCGGCCGGCCGAGGTCGATCTGCTCTGCGGCGACGCGACCCGAGCCCGCGAGATCCTTGGATGGACGCCGAAGGTTTACGTCCGCGAATTGGCGGAAATGATGGTGGCACACGACTTGCGCGCCGCCGGCCAGCGTACAACTGGCTAATCGAACTTCGTCGGTCCGCTCGCTGCGGACACTCACAATCCCTTTCGCGTTAAAAATGGGCGCACATTGGTGTTTTTCCTCTAGGCGGGCGACAAATCGTCGTATATTTATTCCCTGTTAGGGGGAACTCTCCGCGGCTCATCTCCGGCTCGTGATTGCGAGCGGCGTTCGCGGACTTATCGACGGAACGAAAACTAGCGGATTTCTCGGCTGCACGCGCCGCATTGATTGCGTCGTTGGCGGTCCATGGGTCGATTCAAAGAATTGCCGCAGCGCGTCGCTCAGGGGACGACGGCGCGCAAGTGAGCGCAACTCTTCGTTTCACCGGGAATCCTGGTGCGTCACTCGGGTCCAGTGACGTCATTTTTTCAAGAACAGAGATGTTGTACCGCGTCGTCGCGAGCACGCCGGGGCGTCCCTGCGCTCGTGGTGTTAGCGGCGGCGTACTAGGCGCGAGGGACGATCATGGCTAGGCGAAAGAATGGCGGTACACGGCGCACAGGACCAGGCTCGCGGCGCCTGGGATTCGAGAATCTCGAATACCGGGTGGTCATGTCGGGATCGAACCTTGCCGCGCCCATCCTGGCGCAGGCCGCTTCGATTGCTGCTTCGAGTTTCGACGAGCAGCCGCTCGCCGCCGAAGAGCAGCCTCTCGCCGCGGTGGCCGACTCGCTCATCTCCACGCTGCCGTACTGGCGCTTTACCGAGCTGACCCCCGCGCAGATTCCGCAACTTTCACTGGCGCAGGTCGCGTCGATCCCGACGGTCGGTTGGTTCACCGTCCTTGCGCCCGAGGCGCGTGCCGCCTTCACGCAACCGCAGGTGCAATCGCTGCGCGTCGATCTGGTGCGCATCAACCTGCTCACTCCCCAGCAAGTGAGCTGGCTCACGACGTCGCAAATTCAATCGCTCGCGTACTGGGATTTTTCCTTCCTCAACGCCACGCAAACGCCGTGGCTCACGCCGACTCAAATCTCCACGATCCCCGACACGGGGCCGTTCGCGAGTTGGTCGGCCGCGGCCCGCGCGGCGCTCACCGCTCCGCAGGTCCAGCGGCTCAATGTCTCGACCATTCGCCTGGAGTTCCTTACCTCGCAGCAAGTGAGCTGGCTTTCCACGGCGCAGATCCAATCGCTCCCTTACTACGATTTCAACTACCTCAGCGCCGCCCAGTCGCCGTCGCTCACGCCCAGTCAGATCGCCACGATTCCCGACACGGGACAGTTCGCCGCCTGGTCGACCGGGGCGCGCGCGGCCCTCACGATTTCGCAGGTGCAACGGCTCAATGTCTCGACCATTCGCCTGGAGTTCCTCACCGCGCAGCAAGTGAGCTGGCTCTCAATCGGACAGCTCCAGACGCTGGACTACCTCCAGTTCAAGTACCTCGGACCCACGCAGGTTCCCGCGCTGCTCCCCGCACAAATCGCAACGATTCCGAATCCTGGCACGTTCACGCAATGGTCGGTCGCATCGCGCGCGGCGCTCACGCAGCCCCAGGTGCGGGCCCTTCGCGCGGGCCCCGTGCGCATCGAACTGCTCACGCCGGTGCAGGTGAGTTGGCTCACGGCGCCGCAGATCCAGACGCTCGAGTATTGGGACTTCCGCTTCCTGGCGCCAAGTCAGATCCCCACTCTCACGACGGCGCAGATCGACGGCATTCCCTCCGTGGGCGCCTTCCTCGGCATCCCCGCCGCCAGCCGTGCGGCGCTCATCGCGTCGCAAATCCAGGCGCTCGACGTCTCGACGATGCCCTTGGATTATCTGACCGCCGCTCAGATTTCCTGGCTCGCACCATTCCAGATTCACACGCTGGGACTTCAGCAGTTCAAGTTCCTCGGACCGGCGCAAATTCCGTATCTACTTCCCAGCCAAATCGCGACGATTCCCGACCCCGGCACGTTCACACAATGGTCCGAGGCGTCGCGCGCCGCGCTGACACAATCGCAAATCCAAGCACTCCGCGTCGGCCCGGTGCGAATCGAGTTATTGTCGCCGCTGCAGGTGAGCTGGCTCACGGCGGCGCAAATCCAGACGCTCGAGTATTGGGACTTCCGTTTCCTGGCGCCGAGTCAGTTCCCCATCCTCACGCCGGCGCAGATCGCCGGCATTCCCTCCGTGGGCGCCTTCCTCGGCATCCCCGCCGCCAGCCGTGCGGCGCTCATCGCGTCGCAGATCCAGGCGCTTGACGTCTCGACAATGCCCCTGGAGTTGTTGACCGCCACGCAGATCTCTTGGCTCGCGCCTAACCAGGTTCGCACGCTGGGAATTCAACAGTTCAAGTTCCTCGGCCCGGCGCAAATCCCGAATCTGCTTCCCAGCCAGATCGCCGCGATTCCCGACCCCGGCACGTTCACGCAATGGTCCGAGGCGTCCCGCGCCGCGCTGACGCAATCGCAAATCCAAGCGCTCCGCGTCGGCCCGGTGCGAATCGAGTTATTGACGCCGCTGCAGGTGAGCTGGCTCACCGTGGCGCAAATTCAGACGCTCATCTACTGGGACTTCCGCTTCCTCGCTCCCGCGCAGATTCCCAGCCTGACTTCCGCGCAAGTCGCGTCGTTGCCCTCGATCGGCATCTTCGGCGGCCTCTCGGCGGCGGCCCGCGCCGCGCTCACCGCGCCGCAGATCCAAGCGATCAACGTCGCGATCATGCCGCTGGACATGCTCACCACCCAGCAGATCGGCTGGCTGACCCCCGCGCAAGTGCAATCGCTCGACAGCGGCCAGTTCGAGCGGCTCACTCCCGCGCAGATCAAGTACATCTCCACGGCCCAAATGGCCGCGCTTCCCGCCGACTACTACGTGCGCAATTGGTCGGACCTGCAGCTAGGCGAGCTCACGCAAGCCCAGATTCTGGCGATGCCCTATCGCGTGTTCATGGTCTTCAGCGGCATGCGCGAAGAGTATCTGCCGCCGTCGACGTACGTACCCGCCACGCAGGGCGGTCATCACGACCTGGATGCACCCAGCGCCGAGGCCAACCAGTTCCTTAATCTCGTTCCGATTCAGGCCGCCACACACATCTCCGTCGGCAGCGGCAACTGGAGCGATCCCGCGGTCTGGCACAATGGCGTCGTTCCAGGCGCGAACGCTCGCGTGGTCGTCGCCGCGGGCACCAATGTTCGCTTCGACGGCTACTCGAACACGGCCATCTTTACGTTGCGCATCGATGGGACGCTGGAATTCGCGACCAACCGCGACACCCTCCTCAAGGTCGACACGGTCGTGGTCACGACGCACGGAGCCTTGCACATCGGTACGGAAACGGCCCCGATCGCCGACAATGTGACGGCCCGCATCCTTATCGCCGACAACGGCCCGATCAACACGGCCTGGGATCCTTACCTCTGGAGCCGCGGCGTCGTCAGCCGCGGCGAGCTGCGGATCTACGGAAAGACCGTCACTCCCTTCACGGCGGTCACCAACGAGCTTGTGGCCGGAGCCACCACGCTCACGCTCGGCTCCATTCCCGTGGGCTGGCAAGTGGGCGACGAATTGGTCATCGGCGGAACGAATTCCTACACCGACGACTTTGGCGCCGACCGAGTCCGCATTCGCGCCATCAGCGGGGTGACGGTCACGGTCGATCCCCTGCGCTACTCGCACCAGACGCCGGCCGGGCAGGGATTGTTCATCTACGTGGCTAATATGAGCCGCAACATCCAATTTTCCGCCGAAGGCTCGCCGGTTGCCCTCCAGCGACCTCACTTCGCGCAGGTTCACAATCCGGACGCGATCATTGAGAATCTCGGCGTCTACGGCTTCGGCCGCACCAACAAGGACGCTCCGATCAACTCGTCCGTTGTCATCAACGGCGCCTTGAAGCCGGGAACCGGTACGAATCCTCGCGCTCGTTATGCCATCCACTTCCACCACACGGGCGTGAACCCGGCAGTTGCCCCCGCGACCATTCGAGGCAGCCTCGTGGTCGATTCCCCCGGCTGGGCCTACGTCAACCACAGCAGCAATGTGGTGATGGAAAACAATGTGTCGTTCGGCGCCTTGGGCGCGGGCTTCGTGGGCGAGGATGGCAACGAAATCGGCGTCATGCGCGGGAACCTCGCCATGAATGCCGTCGGCTCGGGCGAGCATCTTCTCGGCCGCGAAGACGACCACGACTTCGGGCACGGCGGCCACGGCTACTGGTTCCAGGGACCCGGCATCGACGTCACCGCCAATATTTCGATCGGCAGCCGCGAGGCGGCATTCGCCTACCTCCCGCAGTCGTCCAAGGTGCTCTTCGACGCGGTCAACATGACCGATCCGTCGCTTGCCGCGGGTCACGCCGCCGTCCCCGTCGGCGTCGTGCCGCTCAAGCGATTCGACGGGAACATTGCGATCTCGTCCAAATCCGGCCTGGAAATCTGGCATCACATGACGTTGATGCCGGCCGGTCAGACAATCATCAACCGATTCACGTCTTGGAACAACCGCTACGCGGGCATCGATTTGCTCTACGCCGGCAATGTCACAGTCACGTCGCCAAAATTGCTTGGCAACGAATATTTCAGCGGCGTCGGAATCTCGACCAATCGCCTGACGCACGACGTCACAATCGTGAGTCCCTACATCACGGGCTTCGAGATCGGCATCGACGTTCCCGTGCGGCAGAACACCTACATCATGGGCGGCTACATCTCCGCCGTGCAGGGGCTCTTGATTGAGAAGGGTTACGACACCGTGCGGAAGGCCAACATCGGCGGGATCGCGTTCGCCGCGCCGACCGCCGACCAGTTGCGCGGGCGGACGTACTACGCCGTCTACGCGACCGCCGCGTACGACTTCTACTCGCCAGAGTTCCTGGGCCGGCGCATCGACTCGCTCTTCTCGCAGGACGACATCAAAATCTCGTTCCGAGGAGCCCGACCCGTCCAACTCTATTTTGTCGAACAGGACCCGTACTATGTGGCGTTCCCGTCCGCCATTGCGGCAGGGCACGTGCCTCAGCAGTACATCGACAAGACCAATCAAGCCTTGCGGTCGGAATTTGGCGTCTCGCTCGCCGGCGGCTTTCCCCCGGCGACCGCCTATGCCATTCCCGGGGTTCGCGCCTACTTGAGGACGCTCTAAGAACGGCCCCGTCCGGGCGGAGATCCGGCTTGGCGGCGAGCAACCCTGCGTCACGCCGATTTCCTGCGCCGTCCAGTGCGCGCGGTTATGCGGCGTTTGCCGGGGACGACCTGCCGTCCAGACGTGTCCCGCTGGGCGACCAGGCGGCACAATCGGCGCCCCGGCCCTGCGACCGCGTTACCCGGCCGTTCAAGCGGCGCTTTGCTGGACAAGCCCCAGCGATCCAGTGACAATAAACACGGGTATGCGCTGTTTTTGAACGCTGCGCCTCGTCCACGCGTGCTGATATCCGCTGCACCAGTTGCTCCGCACCACGGCTTCGAATTGCATGACTCACCGTGACTTGTCCGCCAGCCCGAGCCTGCGCACAGCCGGGACTGCGCCGCGCGCGAACCAGCGCTGGAGCGTATTCTCGATCGCGATCGCGGCTCTCGTCGTCGCGTTGTGCCTCGTCCGCCCGCTGCACGCGCAGCCATCGAAGCCAAACATCGTGTTCATTCTTGCCGACGATCTTGGCATCGGCGATACGGGCGTGACCAACCAGAACGCGCGCGCCTCGCAGGGTCTCGCCTCGTTTGCGACGCCGAATATCGATTCCATCGCCTTACAGGGCGCGCGGTTCAATAACATGTACACGGGGGCGCCCACGTGCGCTCCTTCCCGCAATGTGATGCTCACGGGGTTCCACCAGGGGCATACCATCTTCGACCGCGCGACCCTGCCGCTGGACCTTCGCGGCGGCCAGGAAGACAAAACCTGGGCCCAGACCCTGCAGCAGGCCAACTACGAAACCGGCTTCTTCGGCAAGTGGCATCTGGGCGGCGTCGACTCGGGCCTGCTCAGCGTGCGCGACGAGGCGGCCTTGCCGACGAACAAAGGATTCGAAACCTCCTACGGCCCCATGCACGGCACGTTCCGGCAATCAGTCCATTGGCGCAACGACGCCGACGGCGTGCCCAGCAGCATGGAGTACTTCGTCGTACCGAAAGAGAGCGCCGCGCCCGGCGCGCAGTACATGTTCGGCGATACTCTGGTGGCGCAGCAGGCGGCGAACTTCATCAAGGCTAAGGCCCAGGGATCGCAGCCTTTCGCCGCCTACGTGCCATTCATGGCGCCCCACATTCCGATCAACCAGGTCCCGCAGGACCATCCCTACGTCAACCGCGTGGACTGGACGCAGCCGCAGCGCGACTACGCGGGCATGATGTACTATCTGGACCAGCACGTCGGCCAGATTCTGGCGGCCATCGACGATCCCAACGGCGACGGCAACACGGCCGACAGCGTCGCTAGCAACACCATCGTAATGTTCGGCAGCGACAACGGCGCCCTGCAGACTAACAATTCCACGGGATGGTCGACGGGGTTCTTCGGCAGCAACATGAGCTACAGCGGCGCTAAAGCTCTGATGACCGAAGGCGGCATTCGCACGCCGTTCTTCGTGCGCTGGAACGGCACGATCACGCCGGGCACGCAGAACAACTCGCTTATCGCCAACTACGGCGATCTCATGCCGACGTTCGCCGAAATCGCGGGCCAGGACGTGCCGCTGGGCATCGACGGCAAGTCAATCCTCTCCGACTTCATCGGCGGCCCGGCAAGCGAACGGCCCGACCTACAGTACATGTCGCAAAGCATCGAGATCGGCGGCAACCAGCCGGGCGGCTGGTCGGTGCGCGTCGGAGATTGGAAGCTGATCAAACGCCGGCCCTCGAGCACGATAATGGAGACGACTTACCGCCTCTACAACGTCGTCACGGATCCCAACGAAGTGAACAATCTCGCCGACTCGCGGACCGACATTCGCAACGCCCTCGAGATTCTTGGAATCGCCGAAGGCGGCGACCGGGAGCCCACCGGTCCGGCGGCCAACGGCTCCGGGCTGCAAGAGCTTAGGAACATCTACTTCACGCAATACAAGCAGTGGGCTCCGCAAGGCGGCTCGACCGATTTCCTCGCCGCCGCCAATTGGGCCGGCGGCACCCAGCAGGCCGAGCCCACGGATCCCGAGGCCCTCCATTGGAACACGGCCCCTGCCGACAATTGGCTCGCCGTGATGTCCAATGCGCCG
>JANOIK010000587.1:0-2750 GCA_031407585.1 Planctomycetota bacterium
CTCCGTGGTAAAACCTCCCCCCGACGATCTCGAAGATTTCAAACGCCGCGGCGAAACGCAGCGACGGAACTTCCACGGCCATCAGCCCAAGCGGATGTCCGACATCGTCGCTCAGCTCGTGCAGAAGAAAGGCTACGCCCAAGTCCGCACGGCCCAAGCGCACCACGAAGCCTGGCAAGCCGCCGCGGGCCCGCAATTTGGCCCCGTCACCGAAGCAGGCAAAATCACCCGCGGCACGCTCGAAGTCACCGCCGCCAACAGCCTCGTCATGCAGGAGCTCTCCTTCGAAAAGGAACGCCTGCTCGCCGCCATCCAACAGTCGCTCCCCGACGCCGGCATCAAGCAACTCCGCTTCAAAGTCGGCCGCGTCGATTAAACCATGTTTCCGCATATCGTCATTTAGCCGCGTTCGCTTGCGACGCGCGATCCACAAAGGATCTCACGCAAAGGCGCAACGACGCAAAGGAGGAACGCAAAGAAGAAGAAGACAAGAAAGACGAATACTAATTTGCGCTAATCGTCGCTGATCCGACTGGAAAAAGATCAGTGACGATTAGCCTTGATTCGTGTTCCAAATTCTTTTCCCTGTTTTCTTTTCCTTTGCGTTCCGCCTTTGCGCCTTAGCGCCTTTGCGAGAGATCCCCCTCCAGGCATCCAATCCGAATGGCCAACGAAGAATCGACCCCCGCTCCCGCCGACGAGCCCAAGAAGCCGCGCCCGCAGGCTTCGGCTGAGTACAACTCCAGCGACCTCGAGCACCTCTCCGACCTGGAACACGTGCGCGAGCGCCCCAGCATGTACATCGGCGACACGACCGTGCGCGGCTTGCACCACCTGGTGTACGAAGTCGTCGACAACTCGATCGACGAGGCCATGGCCACCTACGCCACGAGCGTCAGCGTCACGATCAACGCCGACGACTCGGTGACGGTCGAGGACGACGGCCGCGGCATCCCCGTCGACAAGCACGAACAACTCTCCGAGATGATGGACCGCGAGGTCTCCACGCTCGAAGGCGTGATGACCGTTCTAAAGTTCGGCGGCAAGTTCACCAAGGGCGCCTACCAGACCTCCGGCGGCCTCCACGGCGTCGGCGTCACGGTGGTCAACTTCCTCTCGGAGTGGTGCGAGGTGGAAGTCCACCGCGACGGCCAGGCGTACCACCAGGAGTACGAGCGCGGCGTCCCCACCGGCGACGTCGCCCGCATCGGCGCCACCGCCAAGCGCGGCACGAAAACCACCTTCAAGCCCGACTCCGCCATCTTCTTGGTCACCAGGTACAACTACCAAACGCTCGTCAAACGGCTGCAAGAGCTCGCCTTTCTCAACCACGGCGTCCGCATCTCGATCCTCGACGCCCGTACCGGCGACAGCGAGTCCTTCCAGTACGAGGACGGCATCCGCGAGTACGTCACGTGGCTCAACCGCGCCAGCGAGGCCATCCACCCCGAGATCCTCTACGTCAACGGCGAGTCCGAGGGCGTCGGCATCGAAATCGCGCTGCAGTACTCCGGCGAGTACACCGAGAACGTTCACAGCTACGTCAACAACATCAACACCACTGAGGGCGGCACGCACCTCTCCGGCTTCCGCACCGCGCTCACCCGGACGGTGAACGCCTACGGCAAGAAGGAGGGAATCTTCAAAGACATGATCCCGACCGGCGAGGACGTGCGCGAAGGCCTCACCGCGGTCATCAGCCTCCGCGTGCCGCATCCGCAGTTCGAAGGGCAGACCAAGACCAAGCTCGGCAACGGCGAGGTCGAAGGCATCGTCAACTCGCTCGTCGGCGAGTACCTCACGAAGTTCTTCGAAGAGAACCCCCGCACCGCGAAGGCCATCTGCAAGAAGGGCATCATCGCCGCCGAGGCGCGCGAGGCCGCCCGCAAGGCGAAGGCCCTGCTGCGCGATCGCAAAGGCATCCTCGGCTTCGGCGGCCTGCCGGGGAAGCTCCGCGACTGTTCGAGCAAGGACGTCGACAAGTGCGAGCTGTACCTGGTGGAAGGCGACTCCGCCGGCGGCTCGGCCGAAGGCGGCCGGCTTCGCGAGTACCAGGCGATCCTCCCGCTGCGAGGCAAGATCATCAACGCCTACAAGTCCCGCGAGGACAAGGTCCTGGCCAACGAGGAAGTCCGCAGCATGATCGCGGCCCTCGGCATCGGCATCGGCGAGGACCAAGACCTCACCAAACGCCGCTACGGTCGCGTCATCATCATGACCGACGCCGACGTCGACGGCTCGCACATTCGCACGCTGCTGCTCACCTTCTTCTACCGCCAGATGAACCAGCTCGTCGAAAAGGGGCACGTCTACGTCGCCCAACCACCGCTGTTCCGCGTGCGCAACAAGAAGGACACCTACTACGTGCAAACCGAGCCCGAGATGCGGGCCCAGCTGCTCGACCTCGGCCTCAGCGACACGGTGTTCGACCCCGCGGACGGCCGCGTGATCGAAGGCGAGCAGATGGCCAAACTGGTCCGCACGCTCGCCGCGCTCGAGGACGCGATCATTTCCCTGGAGCGCCGCGGCATCAGCCTCCGCGCCCACGCCATGCGGCAGGACCCCGTCACGGCGCGTCTACCCGAGTACCACGTGTTCTTAGGCTTCGAAGACTTCTGGTTCACCGACCGCCAGTCCCGCGACGCCTTCATCGCCGAAAAGTCCAAAGAACTGGGCCACGACCTAAAAGTCGACGCCGCCCCAGCGATGCTCCCCGCCGCCTCCGCCGCGCAGGCCCCCGCCCCAACTCC
>JANOIK010001193.1:0-5173 GCA_031407585.1 Planctomycetota bacterium
ACCGTAACGCCCAACGCATCTCCCTCGTCTCTTCTTGATTCGCGTCCATTCGCGTGATTCGCGGCAAAAACTCCCCTCCCCATGCCCACCGCCCCCGCTGACATCCAACGGCGCCGAGTTCCCGGCCTCACGCGCCTGTCCGTCGTTGCAATCATCGTGCTTTTCGCCACGCTGAGCATCTTCGGCGGTCGCTGGGTCCACGATCAGCAGCAAGCCGCGAAACGCGCACAACTGCAAGGCAAATTTGGCCAGTTAAAGCTCGCGCTGCGGAACTACCACACGGTCTACGGCCACTTCCCAACTGTCGGCGACCAAACCGACGCGACAAACCACGCGCGAAGCTGGCGCGTCAAACTTCTGCCTGTCATGGAGCTGAAAGACATTTATCAAGCCTACGACGAACCTTGGAACGGCGCCGCAAACCGGCGTCTTGCGGAATCGCTCCCAGGGGCCCCGGCGTTTTTTCGTAGCCCTTTTTCAGACAATCAATTGTCAATGGCAAGCGATTTTCTCGCGGTCGACCAACGCCAAGCCGCACAACTCCGCAGCAAGGGCGTGCAAGTCCTCACCGTGACAATCGACGGCGCCGACTTTCACATCGCCGAGGTCCCCAATTCGCAAGTCCACTGGATGGATCCCGACGATCACCTGCAGTAGCGGCAAGGCCTGAACCTATTTCTAGGCGCGCCTCAACGCTTCGAGCTTTGCACCTCCCGCCCAAGCAGAATCCGGCCCGACTTTTTCCGGTTTTCTTTCTCCAACGTGGTAGAAATGGGCCAGCGCATCGCGTAGAATAAATGGTGTACTGAGGTACATAACCACCGATCTGCAGTCCCATCAAAATCGAGAGCCAATCCCAACGTCATTAATTCCAAAATCCCCCGACTTTTGTCACCACCGCCATGCACAAACTCCGACAATCGCCGCCTCAACGCCAACGTCGATGTGCCAAAATTCGCGAATTTTGTCACTACTCATGCGATTCCCATCGAACAGCGACATAATTCGACTTGAGAAGCCTGGTTTTCCCGAACTGATTACAATTTCAACGTCCCATTTTGTCACTTCTCGGCCTCATCTGTTCCAATAACGACCCATGCCTACGACCGCAACCGACATCCTGCCGCCGGAGCTTCTCGCCCGCCTCGAGCGTCTCGAGCTCGTCA
Organism: Planctomycetota bacterium; assembly: GCA_031407585.1. Taxonomy (GTDB): domain Bacteria; phylum Planctomycetota; class Planctomycetia; order Pirellulales; family Lacipirellulaceae; genus Lacipirellula. The sequence goes on from JANOIK010001193.1 coordinate 1,167, forward strand.
CGCGCAAGATCTTCCGCGGCAAGATGAAGGGCGAACGCCGCAGCAAGCGTAAGGGCCAGAGCGTCGAGTTCGCCGACTACCGCAACTACGTCGCCGGCGACGACCTCCGGCAGCTCGACTGGAATCTCTACGCCCGGTTCGAGAAGCTCATCATCAAGCTCTTTCTCGAAGAGGAGGACCTGCACTTTTACGCCCTCATCGACGCGAGCATGTCGATGGACTTCGGCTCGCCCACGAAGCTCGAGTACGCCAAGCAGCTCGCCGCGGCCCTGGGGTTCATCGGGCTCACCCGAGCCGACCGCGTGCGCGTCGAGACGCTCGGCCAGCCGGCGGCCCGAAGAGCGCCGATCTACCGCGGCAGGGCGGCGGTGCGTCGCATGATCGCGCAGGTCGGGGCGATCGAGCCGGGCGAATCCGCGTCGCTCGCCGCCGGCGTGAAAAACTTCTGCCTCCGCAACCCGGGCAAGGGCATCGTGGTGCTCATCAGCGATCTTATGGACAAAACCGGCTACGAGTCGGCCCTGCGGTACTTCGTTTCGCAAGAGATGGACTGCTACGTGATTCAAGTTCTCTCGCAGGAGGAGATCGAGCCCGAGGTCAAAGGCGACCTGAAGCTCGTGGACTGTGAAGACGCCGATGAGGCCGAGATCACCGTGAGCGCCCCGCTGCTGGCGCGCTACCAACAGACACTCAACGCCTTCACCCGTAGCGCCCAAGAATTCTGCACCCGCCGCGGCATGCACTACATGCTGGCCAACACGAAGGTCCCCGTCGCGGAAGTCGTCGGCCACCACCTGCGACGCCGCGGGCTGGTGCGATAAGAATTGAACCGCCAAGTACGCCAAGGACGCCAAGGTCGGAGAAGAAAGTTATCCACGACGGCACGACGTAGGAGAAGACATGAGAAAACCTGAATTAATCACTTCCGCATTTCTTTATTCGTCGTGTCGTCGTGGTAAAAACCCCTCCCCTTCCCCCCTTGGCGTACTTGGCGTCCTTGGCGGTTAAATAACTCCCATGAACGAACTCTTCCGCAACACGCTCGGCCCCGTCGCTTGGACGGCGATTGCGCTCGTTCCGCCGGCGATCTTTGCGCTGTACTTCTTGCGGCTGCGGCGGGAGCCGCTGGAGGTGCCGAGCACATATCTGTGGACGAAGGTGATCGAGGACCTTCACGTCAATAGTCTGTGGCAGAAGCTGCGCCGGAATTTGTTGCTGCTGTTGCAACTGCTGCTTGTGGCCCTGGCGATCCTCGCTCTGCTGCGACCGGGCTGGCGGGGCGACGCCCTCACGGGAAAGCGATTCATCTTCCTGGTCGACCGCTCGGCGAGCATGTCGACGGCCGACGCAGGGTCGGCGACCCGCCTCGACGCCGCGAAGGAACGCGTGGGCGAGCTCATCGACCAGCTCGACTCCGACATGTCAGCGATGATCATCGCGTACGACGTTGAGCCCGACGTCGTGCAGGAATTCACGAACAACCGCCGCCGGTTGCACGACGCCCTGGCTCGCATTGAGCCGACTGCCGCGGCCACCGACGTCCGCGGGGCCCTTGAGCTGGCCGCTGGGTTCGCCGATCCCCAACGCGCGGCCGCGGGGGCCGATGCCAAGGGGGGCGATGCTAAGTCGGATGACGCCAAAGTCGACGCGGCGCCGCCGGCTCAGGATCGCGTCGCGCTCTACATTCTCAGCGACGGCCGATTCGCCGCGGTGGAAGACCTGTCGCTCGCCGGCCTCGACGCGAAGTTCCTGCCGATCGGCGGAACGGACACGGGTAACCTCGCGATCACCGCGTTCAACGCGCGCCGAAACGAGCTTCGCCCCGAGCAGCGGCAGGCGTTCGTGCAGATCGCCAACTTCAGTGAGACCGATCAGACTGTCGGCGTGTCGCTGCTGGTCGACGGCAAGCTGCGCGACGCCGCCGAAATCGAGATCCCCGCAGGCGACGTCGGCGGCGCCACGTTCAACCTCGGCGACCTCGCCGCGGCGAAGCTCGAAGCGCGGCTTGACCCGCCCGCCGAATTCACCGATCGCCTGCCGCTCGACAACCGCGCGTACGCAGTGCTCGACCGCCCGCAAACATCGCGCGTGCTGCTCGTCACGCCCGGCAACCGGGCGCTGGAGCTCGGCCTGTCGACCGCGCGCGTCGAGCGGATCGCGAAGGTCAAGACGCTCCCGCCGGAGTCGCTCGCCAAGCCGGAGGTGCAGCAGGCGTTCGCCTCGGAAACGTACGACCTGGTGATCTTCGACCAGTGCGCGCCGGACACGCCCGAGTTCATGCCTCTTGCGAACACCCTCTTCATCGGCCGACTGCCGCCGCTGCCATCTTGGCGGGGCGGAACGCCCGCACCCGTAGACGGCGACGCAGGTAACGCAGATTCGGCGACCGCAGCGCAACCCCCCGCACCCGCCACTGTCTTCGATCCCCAGATCATCGACTGGCAGCGCAGCCACCCGCTGCTCAACCTCGTCGAGCTCGGCAACGTGCGCATCATCGACAGCCTGATCGCGCAGCCGCCGCAGGGTGGCAAGGTGCTCGTCGATTCGACCAAGGGCCCGCTGCTAGCGATCGCTCCGCGCGACAGCTTCGAGGACGCGGTGCTCGGGTTCGAGATCATCGGCCGCGCGCCGTCCGGTGAAGCGACCCGCAACACCGATTGGCCGAATCGGCTCAGCTTCCCGAACTTCTGCTTGAACGCGGTACAGTACCTCGCCGGCGGCGGCGCGGACTTGCAGCTCGACAGCCGCCGCCCGGGCGACCCCGTGGAGCTGGACGTTCCGTCTGCTGGCGACCAACGGCTCACGGTGATCATGCCCGACCAGACGACGCGAACTGTCCAGGCGCCCGCCGCCGGGAAGCTGGCGTTTCACGAGACCGACCAGCTCGGAGTCTACGACCTGATGGCCGGCAACGAGCTCGCCGCTCGGTTCGCGGTCAACCTGTTTGATCGCGCCGAAAGCGATGTCCGGCTCCGCGCCCGCCAGGACGCCGAAGGGAGCCTGACGACCGTCGAGTCCCTATCCATCGGATACGACGACGTCGCCGCCGAGCCTTCCGTTTCCCCGGTTCGGCAGGAGCTGTGGACCGTACTGCTGTTGGCCGCCCTGGCCGTTTTGGTTCTCGAATGGTATATCTACAACCGCCGGGTGTATGTGTAACTCCGGCACGTTATCTGCACTGTTTGCGGCCCATGATCAGGACGAAGAAACCTCGCAGCCGGAAACGCCGCGAGCCCAAGCAGGGCGGCAAGGCGCTGCACAGGTTCATCGAGAACGATCTCATCAGCCGGGTGAGCTACGGCGAGTACCGCGACAAAGTCCAGCAGGTCTACAGCGGACCCAAGGGCGCGTTCCTGGCGGCCGCCAGCATGATCTCGCTGCACATCCCGCTCGGCGAGCGCATTTTTCGCTCCCGGCGGTTTGATCTCAGCGGCGCCAAGGCGATTCTTGACATCGGCAGCGGCGCGGGGCAGCTTGCCAGTCACATCCTCAAGTACAGCGAGCCCGACGCGACGGTGACCTGCACCGACCTCTCGCACCAGATGCTGCGACGAGCGCGAACGCGACTCAAAAACGGCAGGCCGCGATTCGCGACGGCCGACCTCGCGCAACTCCCGTTCGCCGACGGCTCGTTCGACTGCATCACGTGCGGCTACGTGCTAGAACACCTGCCGCAGCCCGAGCCGGGGCTGGCCGAGATGTCGCGCGTGCTGACGCCTGGCGGGCGGATTTTCCTGCTGTGCACCGAAGATACGTTCGGCGGCGCCTGGACAAGCCGCCTCTGGTGCTGCCGTACGATGAACCGCGCTGAGCTGATGCGCAACTGCGAACGGCTAGGGCTCGCGGTAAAGCAGGAGCTGTGGTTTACGAAGCTGCACAAAGCGCTCCGCGCCGGCGGCATCTGCGTCGAGCTGGTGAAGCGCTAGGCTACCGGCGGAAGCGAACCGAGCGACGGCGGGCGACGGGCGCCGCTTCGATGGCGGCGGGGACCGGGTCGGACACGATGT
>JANOIK010000623.1:0-26196 GCA_031407585.1 Planctomycetota bacterium
CCAATCCAAAGCAGCAACGCGGCGACGATCAATAGCCACGAGCGTCGGCCCCTGGGGGCTCCCCAGCCGCAACGCGGCGGCCGTCAATAGCCAGGGGCGTAAGCCCCTGGTGCGCGCCCGACCAACGTTCCAAAGCCCCAACGGGGCGTCAGTGAGTTTGCCGGTTAAGGTCGGCGAGGACGACAACCGGGGCGCTCGAATCATCCAACCGAAAAAAACAGGGCCTGCCGCATCGCGGCAGGCCCTGGCTTCGTTTGATGCTCAACGATAAACCAACTGGCTCGCCCTCAACCCCCGGTGTTCACCGTCTCTTCGCCGGACGCCGAGCTCATCGCATTCCACACGAACGGGTCGACGCTGTCGTTGAAGTAGCCGACCGAGCCGTCGCAGCGCGACGCGTTCACCCCGCCGACGTGCCGGCTCCGGGCGCCGATGTACTGCATTCGCGTTCCATCGGAGCCCTGGTTCGCCCCAGGTAGCGGCTGGTTGGGCCCGCTTGTGAACAGCGACTCCGTCGTGCATGTTTGCGTGTCGTTTGACAGGGGCGGGGGCCAAACGGAATCGACGATAAGACCTTGCGCTTCAAATGCTTGTCGGACCCCGGGTAGCGGGGGCCAAAAAGCACGCGCCAAGCAATCTCGCCTAGGATCGTTGGGAGTTTTCCAGCCCGTAAACGTCTGCCCGCCAAGCGCGGTTTGGGCGTCGGAGTAAGGTCCCCCCCACGATTCAGTTTCAGGCAATACCAGAACCTCGGACATCATCAATGTGTTCGACTGGCCGTCACTGATCGCCGACACCTTCTGGTTGATTCTGGGAACGAACGGCGCGCCTCGGAACAGGCATTCGTTGGGCGGGCCCGCGGCGCCTGGGCACGGCTTACCATTCAGGCTGAACTGACCGTAAACCGTATTGCCCGCGTTCACCACATAATTGGAGCGCACCCGCGCCCATTGGTTGTCTTGCCACTCGTTACGCTGCAGGCCGATGTCGGAAGGACAGGCCATCGAAGGAACGAAGGCCGTGCGGCCTGGCCGGTTGCCCGCGTTGCTGAAGGCCAGGTTCGGCCGCACCAAGCCCGCCAGGCTTCCTTGTTCGATAAACGGCATGATCACAATATACCACCCGTGGTCGTCGTACCATGCGCCAGGTCCCGGTGGCACCGGATACCCGACCGGGCAGTCGGCGGCAGGCGGGTTCGCCATGTTGCACCAGTACTTCGCCATGTGCGGAAACCCCTTCTTGGTCACCTCGTAATTCAGCACGGCCAAAGAGGTCTGCTTGAGATTGTTCAGGCACTGGGAGCGCCGCGCGGCTTCCCGCGCCGCCTGAATGGCGGGCAGCAGCAGCGCCACCAGGACGCCGATGATCGCAATCACGACCAGCAGTTCAACAAGCGTGAACCCGCGGCGCAGACCTGCGCACCGGCGAAGACGAGATGGACGGCACATGACGTTATGACTCCTTTGAAGATCGCGAGCGCCTGACCGAGCGCCGGATGAAAAGTGCCCCTCTTTCGCGGGCGGCTGCGCACTTGCCTGATAACGGATAATGACCCGAGGATTTTGATTTCTAACTTAATTCGCTTCGGCGAGATCAAAATTGACGTCCGACTTGTCCCCATCCACCTGCAATTCGATTCCCGACGCGGCGCTTGGAGGGGTGATACTGACCATACTGCGAACCTTCGTACCGCGCTCTTCGTATTCAGGCCCCTTGGGCTGCGTAATGTTGAACACCACCTTGACGGCCCCGACAGGCGTGTTCGGAGAGTCGTACTTACCGTTGACGATTGTTGCGGTCGCGGCCTTGCCTTGTTTGCTATCGACGGGGTTGAAATATATATAGGCCGTCGCGTCCGTCGGAATCGGCTTGCCGCCGAGCGTCACCGTACCCTGCAGATGAGCGGTTGGCGGTCCGGCTTCCCCGCCACACCCGGCCGTGACGCTGACCAATCCCAAAACACCGAGCGCGACGAGGTTTCTGACAAGCTTCGAGATCGAACAAAACTGCATAAGTACCAGCTTCATTGAGATAAGGATTTCCTGCCTCGGCCGTTCGCCGCGGCGCCCCGTGCATGCATGTCATGCTAGCGCGCTGCCGAGCGCCTGAAAAGTACGGACAGCCGCCATCAAGGCCGACAAGTGCCTGCACGCGTTCGCTCCCGCCGCCCCACGAAAGCCGCCGTGCCGACATCCCTAAGTATTGCAGGTTTACCCCTTATCCGTGCACAAATCTTTGCGAAAAAATTTTTAGATTTCGCGCACGGACCCCACGCCGGTTCGGTTCGGGCGTCTTCCGCCTTCCACCCTCAGGTGGCCCAAAACGCGCGCTTGACAAAACGCCCCAATTGGTGTATAAAGGTACACAAACACGCGACGTCCCGCTGTTAGCCGGCATCGTCCCAATGCCGTTGCCCCTGCAAAAAACACCATGACAACTCCACCAACCCAACCACGACGTCCGCACAAAGCTGGCCCGCAAAGCGCGCCCGTTCCAAAACTCCGCGCGCCCACGATGGTTAAATCTGGCGGAGCATCGAGATTCTCCGTCTCATCCGTGAGCGCGACGCCGCAGAGCGGCGGATTTTGGAACGGTCCATCGAGATTCGGCCCTAGAGCGACACAATTCCCAGCCGAGAAATCTCGTAGCTCCGACGCTCGCGCGTCCAAAGCGCCCGTTTCAAAATTATTCACACTCTTCCTCTTCACTCGACAAATCACGAGGTTTCCCGCGATGGTCCGAAGCATTTTGGAACGACGCGTTTGGGCGACACTGACAATAGTCGGAGCCGCGGCCGCCCTGGCCCTGACGCCAAGCGCGGCATGCGCCCAAGAGGCCGCCCAAGAAGACCCACCCGCCGTCACCCTGTGGCCCGACGGCGCCCCCGGCGCTCGCACCGATGGCGGCGAGCCGAAGATCCGCGTCGAAAGCTCCGGCGAGCGCGTCCGCTCGAACATCCACGTCCCCACGCTCACTCCGTATCTGCCGTCACCCCAGACTGCCACCGGCTGCGCCGTGATCATCGCCCCCGGCGGCGGACACCGGGAACTCTGGGCCGACCACGAGGGACACTACCTCGGCCGCTGGCTCCAGGAACGCGGCATTGCCGGGTTCGTCCTGCTGTACCGCCTGGCGAACGAGGAAGGGTCGACCTACACCGTCGATGAGCACGCCCTGGCCGACATTCAGCGGGCGATCCGCACCGTGCGGGCTCGCTCGGGCGAGTGGAAGATCGACCCCCAGCGCGTCGGCGTCATCGGCTTCTCCGCCGGCGGCGAGTTAGCCGGCCTGTCCGCGATGCGCAACGACGCCGGGAACGCCGAGGCGGCCGACCTCATCGACCGCGAGGGTTGCCGCCCCGACTTCCAGGCGCTCATCTACCCGGGCCGTCTGAATCGGCTCACCGTGTCGGACCAGTCGCCTCCGGTGTTCCTCGCCGGCGGCTACGGCGATCGGCCGGACATCTCGCAGGGAATGGCCGAGCTGTACCTGAAATACAAAGCCGCTGGCGTGCCGGCGGAGCTGCACATTTACTCCAACGCGGGCCACGGCTTCGGCCTGCGGCCGGACGCGCAGGGCGCCGTGGCCAAGTGGCCGGAGCGGTTTGCGGAGTGGCTGGCCGATCGCGAGATGCTTAAGAAGTCGTCAACACCTTGAGGATCCCGCGACAGAAGTCCGGCAGGTCGTCCGGCTTGCGGCTCGACACGAAGTGCCGGTCCACCACCACCGCGGCGTCTTCCCAGATCGCGCCGGCGTTGACTAGGTCGTCCTTGATGCCGAGCGATCCCGTGACGCGCACGCCGCGGTACACGCCGGCCGAGATCGGAATCCACCCCCCGTGGCACACTGCGGCGACCAGCTTCCCCGCGGCGTCGAAGTCCCGCACGAGCTGGAGCACCTTCGGATTGCGGCGAAGCTGATCGGGCATGAAGCCCCCAGGAACGACCAACCCGTCGAAGTCGGCGGCCTGCATATCGGCGATCGCCGCATCGCTCTTGCACGGATAGCCGTGCTTGCCGGCGTACGTATGGTGCGCCGCGGGCCCCGCAGCGACGACCGTGGCGCCCTCTTCGACAAGCCGCAGTTTGGGATACCACACTTCGAGGTCCTCATAGACCTCGCCAACGAACATGAGCACCCGTTTGCCGTGGAGCGGTTCAGTCATAAGTCCCGTTTCGCAATCGCAAGATTTTTGCGGATTAAATCAGAATTTTTTGGCAACTTACAGCCGCAAATCGCGGAGTTTACGGGGGTGCTGCCCGCCAAGGCCGTGCCTATGATGAGATTGTCCCTCTCGCACTTCGGCACACAAACGGTCATGGCGTTTACCCGTCACAAGCTGGGCAGAATCGCGGTCCTCGGTTGCCTGCTGGGCGCCGCGGCCGTTGGCGGCGCACGCGCTGCGGTTGCTCAGGGCGACGCGCCGTCGTTCAACCGCGACATCCGTCCTATTCTCTCCGATCGCTGCTTCACGTGCCACGGCCCCGACGCGAACAAACGCGAGGCCGACTTGCGGCTAGACACGGCTGACGGAGCCCTCGCGTCGGCCATCGTTGCGGGCGACGCTGAGCAAAGCGAGATCTGGGCCCGCATCACGAGCGACGACCCCGAGTACCAGATGCCGCCGGCGGGCTCAAAGAAGCCGCCGCTGTCGGCTCGCGAGCGGGATCTGATGCGGCGGTGGATCGACGCGGGCGCCGAGTACCAGCCGCACTGGGCGTACATCCCGCCCCAACGCGCTGCCGTGCCCCAGTTGCCCGCCGACGCTCCGGAAGCTTGGAAGCACTCGCCGATTGACGGCTTCGTGCTCGCCCGCATCGAACTGGCCAAAGTCGAGCCCGCACCCGAGGCCGACCGCGCGGTGCTCGCGCGCCGCGTTTACTTCGACCTCACCGGCCTACCGCCGACGCCCGAGGAGATCGACGCTTATCTCGCCGACGACGCCCCGGACGCGTATGAGCGGCTCGTCGACCGCCTGCTCGCGAGTGAAGCCTACGGCGAGCGGATGGCGTCGTGGTGGTTCGACCTCGTGCGGTTCGCCAGCACCGTCGGTTACCACGGCGATCAGGAGCACCACGTTCTGCCGTACCGCGATTACGTCATCAAGGCGTTCAACGACAACAAGCGCTACGACGAATTCACCGTCGAGCAAATCGCGGGGGACCTGCTTCCTGAACCGACGATGTGGCAGCGCGTCGCCAGCGGCTACAACCGGCTGTTGCAAACCACGCACGAAGGGGGCGCCCAGAACGAGGAGTACCTGGCCAAGCACCAGGCCGATCGCGTGCGGAACGTCTCCGAAGCGTGGCTTGGCGCGTCGATGGGCTGCTGCGAGTGCCACGATCACAAGTTCGACCCCTACGCACAGAGCGACTTCTACAGCATGGGGGCGTTCTTTGCGGACGTGGACCACTACGGCTCGTTCGAGCCGATCTCCAGCAATACGACGCCCACGGAACGCCCGCCCGAGATGCTGGCGTGGACCCTTCCGCTGGCGAAGGAAGTCGAGCAGATCGACGCGCAGATCGCGGAGCTCGACGCCTCGCTCGTCGGCGTCTTGAAAGGCAATTGGGGGAAGCGCCGCGGCCAGCTGCTCGCGCTGAAGCGGAAGCGACTTGAGCTCGAGGGCAAGTTCATCCCGGCGCTGATCACACAGGCGATTCCGCCGCGGGAAGTGCGGGTGCTGCCGCGTGGGAATTGGATGGATCACACCGGCGAGGTCGTCGAGCCGCACGTGCCCGGCTTCCTGCCGCAGATTAACGCCGACGGGCGGCGCGCGACGCGGCTCGATCTCGCCCGTTGGATCGTGGCCCGGAACAACCCGCTCACGGCGCGCGTCGCCGTGAATCGGCTGTGGGGCCGCTACTTCGGCGTTGGCCTGTCGAAGACATTGCTCGACATCGGCTCGCAGGGCGAGTGCCCGCCGAACCAGGACCTGCTCGATTGGCTCGCCGTTGAGTTCATGGAGAGCGGCTGGGACGTCAAGCACATCGTGCGACTTATCGTGACGTCAGCCGCGTATCGCCAATCTTCGGCCGAGCGGCCTGAGCTCGCGACGATCGACCCCGAGAATCGGCTTATCGCGCGGCAGGCGGCGATCCGGCTCGACGCAGAGGAGATTCGCGACAACGCGCTTTCGGTGAGTGGATTGCTGGTGCAAAAAGTCGGCGGCGACGTCTCGCGGCCGTACCAACCCGCGAGGTATTACGAAACGCTCAACTTCCCGGCGCGGGAGTATAAGCCGACGTTCGACGAACGGCAATTCCGCCGTTCGGTGTACGTCCACTGGCAGCGGCAGTTCCTGCATCCGTGGCTGCAGGCGTTCGACGCGCCCACGCGGGAGGAGTGCACGGCGCAGCGCGTCATCTCGAACACGCCCACGAGCGCGCTCGTGCTGCTGAACGACCCTTCATACCTCGAAGCCGCCCGCATGCTGGCCGCGCGGGCGCTCACGATGAAGGACCTCACCGACGGTGAGCGCATCACAAAGACATGGCGACTCGCCACTGGGCGATCTGCGAAGCCCGACGAGGTCGCCGTGCTCGAAGCGCTGCTACAAGCTCACCGCAAACACTACGGCGAAAATCACGAAGCGGCCGAGGCCGTCACGAAAATCGGCATGACGCCGCGCGGCAAGGACGCCGAAGTCGCGGAGCTCGCCGCGTGGACTTCGGTCGGCCGCACGTTGTTGAACCTGAGCGAAACGATCACGCGAAACTAGACCGACCCAACATGCATCACTTCGATTCATCAACCGCCGAACGCATGCTCGACCGGCGCACGTTTCTGGGCCGGGCCTCGCTGGGCCTGGGCTCGATGGCGCTCGCCGGGCTCATGCAGCCCACTCTGCGCGCCGCAACGGCTGCCGGCGCCGCGGGCGCGGTACGGCAGCTGCAAACGATTCAGCGGGCCAAGCGGGTGATCTTTCTCTGCATGGCGGGTGGGCCGTCGCAGTTCGAGACGTTCGACGAGAAGCCGGCACTCGCGAAAATGCACGGCAAGCCAATGCCCGTTTCGTACACGAAGGGCCAGCCGATCGCGCAGCTCCAGGGCGACGAGCTGCGGTGCCTGGGCCCGCTGGTGAAGTTCCGCCGCTACGGCCAGTCGGGGCAGAACATCAGCGACCTGCTGCCGCATACCGCGACGATCGCCGACGATCTTTGCATCATCCGGTCGATGCAGACCGAGCAGATCAATCACGATCCCGCGCAGACTTTCATCAACAGCGGCACCAGTATCTCCGGCCGGCCCAGCATGGGCGCCTGGATCAACTACGGCTTGGGCACGGAGAACGAGGATCTGCCCGGCTTCGTGGTGATGAAGAGCATCTCCGACACGCGGCCGCCCCAGCCGATCAGCTCGCGGCAGTGGCACAGCGGGTTCCTGCCAAGTCGATACCAAGGCGTGCCGCTGCAATCGCAGGGCGACCCGGTGCACTACGTCGGCAATCCGCCCGGCGTCGATAACATCCGTCAGCGCGACGTGGTCGCCGCGATCAATGATCTCAATCGGCTTCGCAACGAGCACGAGCAGAATCCCGACGTGGCCACGCGGATCGCGCAGTACGAACTCGCCTTCCGCATGCAGGCGAGCGTGCCCGAGCTGGTCGACATTTCCGATGAGCCGCAGCATGTGCTGGACGCCTATGGCGTGAAGGGGGCTGACTGATCATTCGCCTACTAATGCCTGCGCGCGCGGCGGATGGCGGAGCGCGGCGTGCGGTTCATCCAGCTCTATCACCGCGGCTGGGACCACCTCAACCGCATCAATCAGTACGTGCGCGAGGCATGCCTGTCGTCCGATCAGCCGAGCACGGCCCTGGTCGCCGACCTGAAGCAACGCGGGCTACTGGACGACACGCTGGTAGTTTGGGGCGGGGAGTTCGGCCGGACGCCGATGGCGCAGAACGACGTCGATTCCGCGGAGGCGGGGCGCGACCACCATATCCGCGGCTTTTCGATGTGGATGGCCGGCGGCGGCGTAAAGCCGGGAATCACCTACGGCACGACCGACGAACTCGGCTATTACGCCGAGGAGAACCCGGTGCACATTCACGACCTGCATGCCACGATGCTCCACCTGCTGGGCGTGGATCACGAGCGGCTCACGTACCGCTATCAGGGGCGGGACTTCCGGCTGACCGACGTCGCGGGGCGGGTGGTGAGCGACATTCTTGCGTAAGGCCGGGGACGCGGCATCGGGACGATGCCGGCTAACACGTGGGCGCCGCGACAGCAGTGCTGTCGCGTGCCTCGTGAAACGGCAAAGTCTTCCGGGCTTCTCTAATCTGCACGACCCGAACAGTCGATACGACTGGCATCACCGCGCATGCGCGGCTCGCTAGCGGCGTTGCGCATTGCGGTCGCGCGAAGAATTGGATCACCCCTCGGCGTACGGCTCCATGCGGTTTCCCAGCACTGGCACCTGCAGGCGGTTCGCGGCAACGGTCGCCGCAGCAGCGCGCCGGCTCGCCTGCGAAAGAGGCGGCGGAGCTCGCGCGTCGAGCCGTTGGGCGTCCGTGCTGACGGCGATGCTGCTCGCATGCCAGGTCGGCTGCAGCGTGTGCCAGCAAGCGCGGCGCACGCTCATCATCGAACCTTCGGAGTATTCCTGGCGTTACGATCGCCGGCGCAGCGTTAAGGCGTATCGCCAGTGGGCGGACGAAGCTTGGGCGCGGGAAAACGGCGGCTGCCCCGCGGGGACCGACCTCGACGAGTACGCCCTGGGCTTCCGCGATGGCTTCGTCGACTACGTGTACGCGGGCGGCACGGGCGAGCCGCCGCCGGTTCCGCCGCGCAAGTTTTGGAACGTGGCCTGGCGAACGCCGCCGGGCTTCGCGGACGCCGAGCAGTGGTTTGCCGGTTATCGCCACGGCGCCCAGAGTGCTCGTAACGGCGGCTACCGCGAAGGCGGCATCGCGCATTCGTCTTTCGCGGGCAGCGGCGGCGCGTGGGTCGAGGGCGAGCTGCCGACGCCTGCGCCGGAAGAACTGGGCGCGCCGGCGGAAGTGCTGCCGCCCCCGCCGGAGGACGCTGAGGGCGCGTATGACGGCCTGACGCTGCCAGAGCCGCCGTCGCCGCAGATTGAAGGCGACGCCCCGCTCGATGGCGAGGTCGATGGCGCACCGGCGCTCGACATGCCGGTCGAGGGCGACGCGATCGAGCCCGCGGCGCCGATTGAGACAGCTCCACCTGAAGTAGTTCCCAGCGCGAGCCAGCGATTTCGCCGCGCGTTGAGCGTGGCCAAGTCCGACGAAACGAGCGATCCGCAGTGAGCGACTCCCGCGTCAACGCCGAGCTCTCCAGTCGCCTGCCTCCAGCGGAGGGCAGACGCTGCGTGCGCACCTACTCATGCGTGCTCGTCGCGGCGTTACTTGCGACGCTCGCCGGGTGCGCCGCGGTAACCAACCCCGTCGCCAACGGGCTGCCGGTGCGGATGCTGCCAGAAGAATTGAAAGCCGTCACGCGGGAAGGGTACGAGCCAATTCCGCTGACGCTGCTGCGCCAGCAGCGCCCCGAGGCCTACCTGCTCGACAAAGGCGACACGCTCGGCATTTTCATCGAGGACATCATTGGCACGGCCGAGACGCCGCCGCCGGTGAATTTCCCGGACACCGCGGAGCTGCCGCCGTCGATCGGCTATCCGTTCCCGATTCGCGACGACGGCACGGTCTCGCTGCCTTACGTGGGCCCCGTCCAACTCGCCGGGCTGACCATCGAAGAGGGCGAACAGAAAGTCATCGACGCGTATCTCGAAAAGGAAATCCTGCGACCCGAAGCCAAGCGCATCCTGGTGACGCTCATGCGGCCTCGGACGATACGCGTGCTGGTCGTGCGGGAGGATTCCAGCCAGAACTCGATCACTTATAGCAGCAATTCGCTCGTGGGGCTCGGCTCGAACGAAACCACGATCGGCGGCGGCCGGCGCAGCGAGGGGCAGGTCCTCGAGCTGCCCGCCTACGAGAACGATGTGCTGAACGCCCTGGCGCGGACCGGCGGCCTGCCGGGATCCGAGTCGACCAACGAAATCATCATCCAGCGCGGGTATTGGAAGGACGGCGAGAACGCCGCGGGCGTCGACGACGAAGCCGCGCCGGACTCGGGCGCCGACGGCCCCCAAGTGACGCGCATTCCGATGCGCACGCGGCCGGGCGAGCAAGTCAGCTTCGGCCCTGAGGACGTGATCCTCCACGAGGGCGACATCGTCACCGTGCGGGGCCGCAACGCCCAGTTCTACTACACGGGCGGGCTGCTTCCCGCCGGCGAGTACGTGCTGCCGGTCGACTACGACCTCAAGGTCATTGAAGCCGTGCTGAAGTCGCGGGGTCCGTTTCTCAACGGCGGCATCAACGCCAGCAATCTGAGCGGCGCGGTCGTCGGCGGCGGCGTCGGCAATCCTTCGCCGAACCTGCTGAGCGTCGTTCGCAAGACGGCGGGCGGCGGCCAGGTAAACATCCGCGTCGATTTGGACGAGGCGATCCGCGATCCCCGTCAGAACATCCTCGTCGAAGCGGGCGACATTCTCATCCTGCAAGAATCCCAAGATCAGGCCATAACGCGCTACTTCACGCAGGTGTTCCGTCTGAACTTCTTCGGACAGTTCCTGGACCGGGGCGATGCTGACGCGGCCGTGAATATTGCCGTGCCGTAATCGGCGGGCCGCTGATCGAATTCGCGACGCAAACCCATCAACGAAAAAAAAGCGGCGTCAGCAAACTCTGCTGACGCCGCATTCGTTGTTATCTCTTCAAGGGGGCGACCGTGGAGGTGCTCCACGACGATCACCGTTAAAACGGCGGCCGCGGAGGCGGACGATACGCGCTTCGCACCGGCGGGCGGTAGGGCGGCCGCGTGACGACCGCCTGGGGCAGTTCGTCATCATCGCCGCTGACAGGCGCCGCGGTCGTTCCGCCGCCGGGCAGTGCAAAGGGACTTGTGGGTCCGACCTGCAGGAACCCGAGCGTGTTGAACGTAAAGCGGCTCAGCGAAAATGTCGCGAAGGGATCGAACGGCGCGTTCGACGCGGCCTGTGCGCGCGCCTCCCCCACCGCTGAGAGCGCAACTACGACGCCGGCAATCAAGGCCATTGTCTGCTTCATGAAGTTTAACCTTAAGATGCTATCGAGAACCGCGCGTTGCCGTGCGCACGGCTCCCAGTTCCTCGACCCAAGTTATTGTGTCTTCTCACAGTCTGCTTGCCAAGCCCGCGGCCTGGCAATTGGCCGTTATTTCCCGGCCCGCCGCGAGCGTCCTTTGGCGGCGAACGCACCCAAACCGAGCATGCCGAGCACCCACGAAGCGGGCTCCGGAACGCACGGATTGGTGTCACTCTGAACCACCCGGTAGTTGTCGTAGTAGGCCGTTCCGGTCGCATCCTGCGAATCCGGGTCGAAACCCGCCGCAAGGGCCGCGATCGGGGCGTCCGTAAATTCATCGAGGGGGTTTAGCACCGAGTGGTCAACGAAGCTGTCGGTGCCGAGCGCCGTCGGAACTTGGACGCCGTTCAAGTAAATGTCGAAGGTGTGCGTTAGGTAGTCGAGCAGGATCGTGAAGCTATTCCACTGGTTGAACGTCACCACCGGGCCCGGGGCCACCAAGGCGCCATTGAACACGGGGTCGCTCTGCTGATAGAGCAATTCGCCATTCGAGGCATCAACGCCGAGGCTTGCCAGGAGACCGATGTTGGCGGCATCGTCATCGTAGGCTTCCACGGCGAAGTAAGGTCCGAAGCTATTCAGCGGCAGCACGGTCTGCTGAACGTACATGTCCCAGTCGATGCACACGTAGCGTTCCGACGGCCAAGCGCCGCCGCGAACTCCCCATCGCGCGTCGGTGTCCGCAGCCCGCGTGACTTTGACCGATTGGGCGCCACTCGCCGGGGCGACCGGCACGTTTCCGACAACCGTCGCCTTGCTTGTGTAGACGCCGATCGGCTTGGTCTGCTCCCAGGTGTAAACGGGATAGGGCTCGCCGAAAATCGCCTGGCCTTCCAACTGGCCGACGTAGTTTCCGCCAGCGAAGTTTGTATTGAATTTTGGCTGCTCGAATCCGACGGAGTCGAATATCGTCGTGATCGCCGCGAAGGCGTGATTCGATGCTTGGGTTGCCAGGACGACGGCGATCAACGCCACGACGCTCCGCAGCCGTCGACGGCTGACAGAGGACGAAAAGTGGGTCGGGGTCATTAGCGAACTCCTAGGATGAGGCTCGATGTGTTGTTTGCGGGCTCGCTTCACAAACTACCCGCCACGGGGAGGGGGGTCAACGAAAAAGCTCCCCCAATCGAAAAAACAGGGAAATTCGTCGTTCCTTCACACTTTTCCAATGGGCGGCGGGTCCTGGCCGGAATGCTCGACGCTCGGTGTGAGAGGATGCAGTTTTCGAGGCGTCCGTTCGGCTTCCGGAGTGCCCAATTCGTTTGACAGGTTTGGCTGGTCGTGTTTAATGGGGAAGGCCCTTCAAGGCCACGAATTCGGCGGGTCGCAACCTCTAAAACGGATCGCACGGGCACTCGGTGATGCGCCCCAAACGCCGAAACGGGTCGGCGGCAATAGCCTGAAGCAACTCGACTTCCGACGATTTCGCGGCGGCGAGCGAAGGTTTTCCCTATGACCGTTTTCGATGGGCTGCTGGCCTTCGGCGTGGCTGCCCTCGTCAGCCTGATCGGGGTTCCGCTAATTGCTCGGCTGGCAGCTCGCTTGGGCGCCGTCGACGCGCCGGACGGCCGTCGCAAGAGTCAAGCCAAGGCGGTGCCTCTGGGCGGCGGGTTGGCTATCGCGTTCGCTGCGATGGCGGCCATGGTTCTGGTCATCGTCGCCGTCGCTCCGCGGGGGCTCTTGCCCCACGCCGTCCTTTGGAACCCCGCGATTCCGTCCGCCCTCGTCCTCATCGCCATCGGGCTGCTGGACGACACGATCGGCCTGACGGGGATTTACAAGCTCATTGGCCAGGTTCTGTCCGCCACGCTGCTGTGCGCCGCCGGCTTTCGATTCGAGAGCCTTTCGCTGTTCGGGATGTCGGTTTCGCTCGGCGACTTTGGGATGCCGTTCT
Organism: Planctomycetota bacterium; assembly: GCA_031407585.1. Lineage (GTDB taxonomy): Bacteria > Planctomycetota > Planctomycetia > Pirellulales > Lacipirellulaceae > Lacipirellula. The sequence continues at coordinate 13,050 of JANOIK010000623.1, forward strand.
CGATTTTCTTCTGCCTGGGCGCCATCAATGCGTTTAACCTGATCGACGGGGCCGACGGTCTCGCCGCGTCGATCGGCGCCGTGGTGTGCGCTACGTTGGGAGTTATCGCGGCGGCTCAAGGCGCCGTTGTCGCTAGTCTCGCGAGCTTTGCCGCCTCGGGGGCGCTCGTCGGCTTTCTGCGTTACAACGCTCCGCCGGCGCGGGTTTACCTGGGCGACACCGGCAGCATGCTCATCGGCTGGCTGGTCGCGGCCGTGGCGATTCGGTGCTCGATCAAGCAACAAGCCGTCGTCGCGCTAGCGGTGCCCGTGGCCATTTGCGCGATTCCTATTTTGGACGCGGCCGCGGCGCTGGTTCGCCGCATTACCACGGGCCAAAGCGTGTTCACGCCCGATCGGGGCCACTTCCACCACGCCCTGCTGCTTCGCGGCTGGACCGTGGGCCAAACGGCGGCCCTGGCCGCGGCCCTTACCGCCGTGACCTGCGCCGGCGCCATGGCCAGCTTTTTCACGGGGCGCGAGGCGTACGCCCTGGTGTCGCTCACGGCGGTCGTTTGCACACTCGCGTCGGCACGCATCTTTGGCCATGCCGAAGCTGCGCTCGTGCAGTCGCACCTGCGCGCGCTTGGCGGGCGAGCCGTGCGGCGATTCCGCTCTCGCGGCCCGGGCGACGCCGGGGCCGCCACCGACCAAGCCGTGCAGTTGCAAGGCCGCCGCCAGTGGAACAATCTCTGGTCCGCGCTCTGCGAAGCCGCGGCGGTGCAAAAGCTGAGCAGCGTGAAGCTGAACATCAACATTCCGCACTTGCACGAATCTTTCTACGCCAGCTGGATGGCGAGCGACACGGGCCAGGCCGACGCGGCCTGGCGGATGTCGGTGCCGCTGCACTACGCCGGCCGGCCGATCGGGCGCTTGCTGATTGCCGGCTCGAACGGCGCGACCACGCTCGCTGACATGCAACGGATGCTCGACTATCTCGAGCCGCTGGAGTCCGAAGTGGCTCGAGTCGTCGAAGAGGTGGCAGCCGACGTCGCCGGCGCCGCGGGAACGCGTCGGCTCGGGGCGGCCCGCGAAGCCGCTCCCGAACCTGTCGCGGCCATGACCGACTACTATTGAGCCGCAGCCCGCTGTGTCGACCACTCACGATACCCCCCTATGATGCTTGCTCGATTCCTAAGCTTGGCTCGGACATTCGCAACGGCGCTCGCCGCTGCGGCAATTCTTTCGCCCGTCACGGCGCTGGGCGCCGGCGCTCCGCTGCAAACGGGCGGGTTCGAAAACTACACGCTCGGCTCGCTCGTTCCCGTGTACCCCGACCAGCAGCCGCACCTCGGGCAACAAGGCTGGGTGGGCACCGGCGTGGGGCCGATTCCAAGCAACCTGACCGCGAACGTCGAGAACGCCGTCATTCAAGCGGGGGTAGCGTACTCCGGGACGAAGTCGCTGCAGATCAATCGCGCCCCAAATATCGATAACCGTTGGGCGGTGATCTTCGGCACGAGCCCCAATCCTGCCGTGCTGAACGTCACCTTGCCCCAGAATCGACCGTTGTCGTTGCCATCGCACCGATTCGTGCTCATCGATTGGGACATGCGCGTCCCCGATGCGGGGGGCGCCGGAGTGACGCCCACGTACGAAGAATTCGGCCCGTTCTTCGGCGTCGAGGCCTATGACGCTTCGACCAACACGATCGGCGCGCTAGGGGTCCTGGGCGTCGACGCCAGCACTGGCCAGGTGATGTACCGGCGATCGGACAACGGGAATTTCGACGATACCGGGCAGCTCGCCAATTTCGACCAATGGTATCACTACGGCCTGGTGCTCGACTTTAATCTCCACACGTACACGATGTATTTCAACGGAAATCGCATTACGAGCCGCCCATTCCTTGACGGTCCGAGCTTTAGCCATTTCACCGACGCGGACATTGCCGCGCTCAGCATCGGGGGCTCCAGCCAGTCGAAGGCGATGGCGGGGGTCGCCTACATCGACAACTTCCGGGTGCTCGACGGCGTGCCCGGCGACTTCGATTTCGATGGTGACGCCGATGCGGCCGACCTGACCGCGTGGCGGGGCGCCTATGGCCCCGGCGCCACGGGTGACGCCGATGGCGACGGGGACTCCGACGGCAACGATCTTCTCATCTGGCAGCAGAACTTGGGCGTCGACTTCACGCCCGCGGTTCCCGTCGGGCGGCCCGTGCCGGAGCCGGCGTCCTGGGCTCTCTTGACGTTTGCGAGCCTGTTCGGCGGCCGCTTTCGCCGGCGTCGCTTAGGGGCGGCGTCCTTCTGATTTCTGCGGTGCGCTAGCATGCCCACGCCGGGCCGTGGGCATGGCACCGCGAAAGACTAGACGCGACGCGGGGAGCGACCGCGGCGGACGCGTCCCGCGACGGCAGCCATCGCGGCGAGCGCCATAGACCAGGTCCCCGGCTCGGGCGACTGTGTCGAGTTCGGCGCCACCAGCGGCGGGGCGTTCAGCCGACGCTGCCAAATGAGGAAATCGTCGCCGTTGACCATTTGGTCGCCGTTGGCGTCTCCCTGCGAGTGCGTGGCGCCGGCCAACGTGCCAAACCCGAGCCGCCACGCGGTCAGGTCGTCGCCGTCCACGTGGCCGTCCTCGTTGAAGTCTGCAGGATCGTAGGAGACTCCCGAGCTGACCGACAGGGTGACGCCCGTGGCCGTGTACATCGTTTGCCAGACGAGCCCGCCGCTCAAGCTCGGCAGCGTTTGCGTCGCAAAGACGCCGAGGCGGCTCCCCGCGGTGAGAATCGCGAACTCGGCGCCGGAAGGGGGTTGAAACCCGCCGGTCAACATCACCGACAGGAGCCCGCCCAGCGAGGCCTGGCCGCCCACGACCAGCACGTCGTACTGCGTGCCCGCGGACAGTCCGCCCAGCTGGATCGTGAGCGCGCTGCTGCTCGTGAGCGAGAGATTGTTGGCGAACGTGAGAGTTCCCACGCCGTCCCCCGGCGAAATCGCCCCCGGCGTCGTAACATTGCCGGTGACCGTACCGCGGCCGGACAATTGCGACGCGGCAGCGAACGACTGCCCTGCCAAGCCCAACGAGGCGCCCGCCGCCACACGAATCGTTCCCGCCAGCAGATTGTTGCCCGCGCCAGAAATCGTCAATGACCCTGCGCGCACATCCACGCCGTTGAGATTGTTGCCGCTATTGGCAAGCGTGGCTGCTCCGCCGCCGTCGACGATGAGGCCGCTCACCGTGATTCCGCCGCTGCCCGTGAAGTTGTAGTTGCCGCTGGCCTGGATGGTCATCGCCGCTGGGGCAACTGCCGTGCTGATGGTCACCAACGTCGTCGCCGCGCCATTGCCGAACGTCACGGAATCGCCATTGCGAAACACATCCGCGCTCGCGCCATTGTGAAAGTTCGCCGTCGAAGCAAGATTCCACACGCCGCCGCTTGCGCCGACCCACGTCAACTGGTCGGCGCTCAGCGCCACTCCCGAAACGGCGAGCTGATAGAGTTGCGTCGTGTTCTGAGCGCCCGTGACTCGAGCGTAATACGTTCCCGCGTTGAGCTCGCGGACGATCGACTCGCCCAACCCCAGGCCGTTGACATTGGCCGTCGCGCCGATCTGCGTCGTGCCGCTGGAATCGAAGAGCGCCAGCGAAAGGTCGCTCTGCGCTTTTGCGTCGTAGGACGGGTACGCCCCCGCGGACATCGAGATCGCGCTCATGGGATAGGTCGCCCCCTTGGGCGTGAGCGCCAGCGACACCGACAGCGGATTGGCCAGCGTAAAGCTGAAGAAATCGGAGTCCGAGGCGTCGTCGATGCTCACGAAATCCACGGCCGACGTCGCGACCGACACGCTGTCGCCCAGCGTGCCGCGCACCAGTGATTGAGATGCAGCCAGGCTTCCTAGGCTCGTCGCCGAGCCGGCGGCGTCGTTTCCGCCGCTTTTCTCTAGCACGTCGCCGTAGAGCCGGTGCAGCGCCAGGACGTCGTCGAGCTGCGGTCCCTCGAAGGTCGTGTAGAGCATGGTTGTCATCAGGAGCTTGACGTACGTTTCCGTATAGACATGACTCACGCCCAGGCCGTGCATGCCCTCGTGCATGAGCACGTTGCGGAGCCGTCGATAGCCGTTTTCGGGATTGCCAAGGTATCCGAGCTGATTCGTGTTGATCATCATCTCGGAGTTATCGGGCAGATAGTTCGCAGCGAGCGTCGGGTCCGGCCGTTCGTTGGGCCCACCGGGGTCGAGGACGGGATAGGGCCTGGCGCCAATTCGGATATCGCCGCGCGTGCCCAAGATGCCTCGCCCGGCGAATCCGCTATTGAACGCGAGGCCGTCGTCATGCGGCTCGTACACGTAGGTGATGCCGGAAACCGCGCTGAGCCGCCCGAAGGACTGGTTGAAGTGGTTGAACCAGGGCGCCGTCTGAAACCCCGTGACCGGATCGGCGTAGATCGAGCCGTAGTCGCCGAAGTTCGTGTTGAGAAAGCTGATGAGGTTACTGGGGGCGCCGGGGATCTGCGTGTTTTCGGGCGCGAAGCTCCAGGTGACCGTCACGGGCGTGCCCCAGGCGTCGGTGTCGCCATTGGTCGCGGTGAACTCCCAGCGATCGCCGAGATTCGTAACGTAGGCGCCGGCCGGTGGGGCAGTCGCCACGCAGAGAAGCGCGCAGAGAATCAGCGCGAACGATGCAAATCGGAAAAGTCGAGCGCCCATCATCCGCGGCTGCCTCCAGGCCCGACTTCCATTCTCGCAAGCCGGAGGGGATTCGGCAAATTCCTGGTGGTGCAAATAGCCGCCAAAATCCATGCCGCACCCGAAGAATCCGCGCCGCCGTTAGCACGCACCCTCGCGAATTCCGGTCGCCCTGCCCTTTCGGGTCCTGCCCCTACCGGAAATCCCGCGACCGGTGCGTTAGCTCCTGGAGCCGCGTCCGCATATCCTCCAGCCGGCTGGCAATGACGTGGACCACCGTGTCCTTGCGCTCCAGCCGCCCCTGGACGAGCAGCGCCGTCGAACGCCGGGCCGCCAGCTCGAACTGCTTCCACACGCGGGGGTGGACGATCAGGTTGGCGATCCCCGTCTCGTCCTCGAGCGTGACGAACGTGATCCCCTTGGCCGTGCCGGGCCGCTGCCGCATGAGCACGAGGCCCGCCACCTTGACCGTGCTGCCGTGGCGGCATTCGACGAGCTGCGCCGCGGGCGTCACGCCCAAGTGCTCCAAGTCCGTGCGGAAGAACGACACGGGATGGGCCCGCAGCGTGAGGCCCGAGGACTGGTAATCGGCAAACACTTCCTCCTGCGGCGAGAGCGGCGGCAAGGCCGGCGCCGTCGCATCGCCTTCGTCGAGCCCGGCCAGCAGCGGCAAGTCCTCGACATGCGGAGTCTGGTCGAGCGCCTGCCACAGCGCGGCTCGCCGATCGCGCGCGAGCGACCGGAGCGCATCGGCCGCCGCCAACCGCTGCACGACGCCGCGACCAAGCCCCGCGCGCGCCGTGAGCTCCGCCACCGAGCGATACGGCGCCGTGCGCGCCGCGACGATCGCCCGCCCCGCCGCCTCCGGCAGGCCGCGGATCAATCGCAGCCCGAGCCGAACGGCCACCCCACATTCCCTTCCGGCCCCCTCCCCTCGGCGGGGAGGGTTGGGGAGGGGGGATGAAGCTGGCACCCGCTTCAACCCCCTCCCTAGCCCTCCCCTCAAGGGGGAGGGGACCGGAGGATCTAAATCGTGACCGCCCACTTCCTCCCCCTCCCCACTGCCCACCGCCCACTGCCCACCGCCCACTTCTTCAAGCCCACAATCCCACCCACTCGAATTCACATCCGCCGCGAGCACCTCCACCCCATGATCCCGCGCATCGCGAATGAGCTGCGCCGGCGCGTAGAACCCCATCGGCTGGCTGTTGATCATCGCCGCCGCGAACGCCGCCGGGTGGTAGTGCTTCAGCCAGGCCGACACGTACACCAGCTTCGCGAAGCTCGCCGCGTGCGACTCCGGAAACCCGTACTCGCCGAAGCCGCGAATCTGCTCGAACAGCCGCTCGGCAAACTCCGGCGTGTAGCCGCGGGCGAGCATCCCGCCGATGAGCCGTTGCCGGTAGCTGTCGATCATCCCCGAGCGCCGCCACGCGCCCATCGCCCGCCGCAGTTGGTCCGCCTCGCCGCCCGTGAACCCCGCGGCCACCACCGCCAGTTGCATCGCCTGCTCCTGGAACAGCGGCACCCCCAGCGTGCGTTCCAGCACGTGTTTGACTTCCTCACTCGGGTAGTCAACCTCTTCTTCTCCGCTTCGCCGCCGCAGGTAGGGATGCACCATGTTTCCCTGGATCGGCCCGGGCCGCACGATCGCCACCTCGATCACCAGGTCGTAAAACGTCGCGGGCTTCAGCCGCGGCAGCATGCTCATCTGGGCTCGGCTTTCGATCTGGAACACGCCCACCGTGTCGGCCCGCGTGATCATCTCGTACACGGCCGGGTCCTCGCCCGGCACGGAGTCGATCGACAGCTCGCGCCCGGTCGTCTGCTCCACCAGCGTAAAACACTTACGAATCGCCGTGAGCATGCCGAGGGCGAGACAGTCGACCTTGAGGATGCCAAGCTCGTCGAGATCGTCCTTGTCCCACTGGATCACCGTGCGATCGGCCATCGCCGCGTTCTCGATCGGCACGAACTCGCACAACGGCCCCCGCGAGATCACCATCCCGCCGACGTGCTGCGACAGGTGCCGCGGGAAGCCCACGAGCTGCTTCACCATCGCGACGAGTTGCAGCCCGAGCTGCGATCGCGGGTCGATGCCGGTCTGCGCGCACCGCTTGGGCAGCAGCTCGTTCTCGCCGCGGTGGTCCACGTTCTTCGCCAGCTCATCGACGCGATCGAGTGGCAGCCCCAGCGCCTTGCCCACGTCGCGCACCGCACTCCGCGGCTGGTAGGTAATCACCGTCGCCGCCAGCCCGGCCCGCTCGCGGCCGTACTTCTGGTAAACGTACTGCAGCACCTCCTCGCGCCGCTCGTGCTCGAAGTCGACGTCGATGTCAGGCGCCTCGTTCCGCTCGGCACTGATGAACCGCTCGAACAGCATCTCGTGCTCGGCCGGATCGACCGCGGTGACGCCCAGCGCGTAACACACCGCGGAGTTCGCCGCCGAGCCGCGCCCCTGGCACAGAATGCCCTGCTCCCGGGCGTAGCGCACGATGTCGTACACGGTCAGGAAGAAGGCTTCGTACTTGAGCTGTTCGATCAGCCCCAGCTCGCGGGCGATCTGCGCGCGGATCTTCGCGGGGATGCCGGCCGGGTAGCGACTCGCGGCTCGCTCCCACGCGAGCCGCCGCAGGTACGCCATTGGAGCTTCCCCCGCCGGCGCCAACTCTTCCGGGTACTCGTACCGCAGTTCGTCGAGCGAGAACGTCGAGCGATCGGCAATCTCCACCGTCCGCTGCACCGCGTCAGGCACGCGCGAAAAAATCTCCCGTAACTGCGCGAGCGAACGCAGATGCCGCTCGGCGTTGGGCAGGCAACGCTCGCCGAGCTCCGCCACCGTCACGCCATGCCGAATCGCGGTGAGCAGATGCTGCAACGCCATCCGCTCGGGCACGTGGTAGTGGACGTCGCCCGCCGCCACCAGCGGCACGCGGTTGGTTTTCGAAAGCTGCAGCAGGTTCTCAAGCCGCTGCTCGTCGTTCACTCCGTAATGCAACTCCGCGAGCAAATAACACCGATCCCCAAAAATCTCGCGATAAGCCTGCAGCTCCCCGCCAAACAAATCCCCCCCTAGCCCCGGGCGCAAGCCCGGGGTTTCCCCCACGCACAACTCCACTTCTAACCCCGGGCTTGCGCCCGGGGCTATTGTCTTTCGTGACGTTGGGGTTTGCGCATTCGGCAGCATCCCCGCGAGCAACCCTTCACCGTGCTCAGCGAGATCCTCGAGCGTCAGCTCGCACGCCCCCTTCTCCGCGCGCCGCCGACCCACGGTGAGCAGCCGCGACAACCGCCCGTAGCTCGCACGATCGGTCGCCCACAACACGACGGGCGGCGCGTCGGCCGGCGTCACCTCGGCGCCGATCACCAGCTTCAGCCCCACATCCTTCGCCGCCCCGTGCGCCCGCACGACGCCGGCCAAGCTATTGCGATCGGTCACCGCGATCGCCGCGTAGCCCAGCTCCGCCGCCGTCTCGACCAATTCCTGCGCATGGGACGCCCCCTCCAAAAAAGAGAAATTCGTCCGACAGTGAAGCTCCGCGTATCGCATAAAAAACTTAACCACCAAGACACGAAGACACCAAGAAGAGAAGCAAGACAAGGAATGCCAATAAACGCTAATTCCCACTAATCCGGATTAGCGACGATGAGTGTTAATTAGTGTTCCTCTTCTCCCATCTCGTATTTTTCTTTCCCTCCTTCTTTCTTCCTTGGTGTCTTCGTGCCTTGGTGGTTCATCCCCTACCCAAATTCCCCATGCAAAAACCACCGCCCGTCGCGGCGCCGGCGGAAGAGCCAGAACCGCCGTCCCTCGTTCGTCTCCACCCGGTAGTAGTCGCGCGCCGCTTGCATCCGCCGCCACCAGCCCGTCTCGATCCGCTCGGTCCCCCAGAACCGCGCGACGTCGTGCCGCTGCCCGCCGTAGTGAAAAAGAATCGGCGGCCCCTCGGGAAACACAGAAGCCATCTCCAGCGCCGCCGGCACGCCAAGCAACCGCAAAGGACGATCCAGCGCCCCATAAGCAAGCCTCCTCCCCTTCCGCCTTCCGCCTTCCGCCTTCCCCCTTCCAACCAGCACCTCCTCGCGATACGCCAACTCCGGCTGCGCATCGCTCACCAACCGGCAGCGCACCACCGCTTCGCGCCCCAGCCGCCCCGCAAGCCGATCGACCAGCCCGGCGAGCGGCCGCGAGCTTTCCAGCGTGCACGGCTCGTCGAAGAGCGCGCCCTGCCGCTCGGCGAGCGGCGCGTGCCGCACCACGCGCAGCTCGATCGCCGTCGCGGGCGCCGCGAGTCGCAGCCGTTCGAGCTGCATGTCCGCAATCTCCAGCAGGTGCGTCGCACTCGCCGTGGGTTGAAACAGTCCGAAGTGAAACTGCACCGCCGGCGCCCCCTCGCAGGAAATCCGGCACGCCGCTTCGAGCGCCCCGGCCTGCCGCGCCGCCAGCAGCCACGCCAACCGCTCCAGCAGTTGCGAGACCGCGTAGCGAATCGCGTCCCCCCGCGCGAGCGGATGCTCAAACGCCTGCTCGACCGCAAACTCCTCCGGGGGATCGACCGCGGCGAACACCTCGCGCGCCGCGCCGGTCAACTGATCGACCCGCAACAACAGCAGCGGCCCAAACCGCGACCGCAGTTGCTCGCGGTCGAGCCCAAGCACATCGCCCACGCACGCGAGGCCCAGTTCCCCGAGCGTCGCGAGCATGGCTTCCGGCAATCGCAACGCGGCGATGGGGAGAACCTCAAGGGATGCGCCCCCATAACGAGCCAGCGCCCACGCCGCCCCCACCGTGTCGGCAATCGCCACGCGCGCCTCGAGCCCCCGCCGCCGCAAGCCACGGGTCACCTCGTCCACCAGCGCCGCCTCACCGCCGTACAACGGCGCCAAGTTCGTCGCATCGAGCAAAATCGTCTCCGGCGCCTCGCCCTCCTCCACCCCCACGCTCGGACTGAACCGATGGCACCACTGAGCCAGCGCGACCAGTGTATTTTCCTCCGGCTCCCTCCCCTCGGCGGGGAGGGTTGGGGAGGGGGGAGAAGCGGGTACACACCTCGGCTTACCGTGCTGCCCCAACCAACTCGGCAGCCAAATCGCCAACACGCGCTTCATGGATCGCTCCGCTGACAGGGTCAATCTCGACGACAATCTCCACGCCATCCCCCGCGAGATCGCGCGGCGCCGCTCCGCCGCGCACGCGCAGCAGCCGCACGCCCAACCGCCATCCGCCGCTGCCCGCGTCCGCGCTCGCCGGCCGCGGCGTCACCGCCCATCGCACGTGCGCCCACGAGGGCTCGCGCCGCGCTTCGGCCGCTCGCACCAGCAGCCCCATCGCGCCGCTCGCCTCGGCCGCTAACTGCAGCCGCCGAAACGTGCGCCCGTCCAGCCGTCCCGGCCACGCCACCACCGCGGCCACGTGCTCGCACCGCAGGGCCTGGTCGACCGCCCACCGCTCGTCCGCCTCGCTCGCCGGGTGAACCACGATGAGGCTGGCCAGATCGAGCCCCCACGCCGCGGCCGCCGGCGGGTAAAACCCGTGATTCCGGTCGGCCCCGCTCCGATCGGCCCTACTTCGTCGATCGACCACCACCACCGCCCCGCCGCGCCCCTCGGCCTGCCGCGAGCGAAGGGCCTCGCGGGCGGCGACCACCGCAAACAGCCCCGCCCCGCTCCCGACGCCGGCGGTGAGCCACTCCACGACCGACCCAGGAGCCAGTCCCCCGCCGGGCAGCAGGCCATCCAGGGCCGCACACCCGCAGGAAAAGCGCTCCCGGCCCGCCCGCAGCCCGGCAGCCCCCGCCCCGGCGGCCGTTTCGACCAACTCGGCCAGCCGGGCCAGTTCCTGCCGCAGCGGAATCGTTCGCGTTCGAGCCATGGAATCAAAAATCGCCCGGTTTTCCGGGGCGCCAGCGGTGCTAGCACCCCATTCCCCCGGTATCAATATACACTTGTATATCATTTCGGCAAGCGCAAGCCCACAAGGCGAGTTGCAATGCTCCCCAAGCCGCCGCAAAATGGGAAAACCGCCCTGCAATCCCAGCCGGGCGCCAGCGACTACTATCATGCCGGCCCAAATGGCCGACGACCGCCGGGCCGCCGGCCGACGACCCGTCGCCCTTAGAAATTCCGTTTCCGCAGCGAGCACGCCGCACGTGACCGAAACGCCGACGCCCATCGACTGGACGACGATCGTCAGCGAGCACGGTCCCGACGTGTGGCGCACCGCGTACCGGCTCCTCTCGAATCGGGAGGACGCCGGCGACGTCTACCAGGAAACCTTCCTGCAGGCCGTCGAGTTCGCGCGGCGTCAGCACGTCGAATGCTGGCCCGCGGTGCTGAAGCGAATCGTCACGGCCCGGTCGCTCGACCAGCTCCGCCGGCGCTACCGCTCGGCGGCGCGCCGCGAGTCGTTCGCGGCGATCAACGAGCCTGCCGAACGAAGCCCCGCGCCCGATGGACTGGCCCAGCTCCGCGAGGGGATGGTCCTGCTCCGCCAGGCGATGACCGAACTACCCGCCAACCAGGCCGAAGTGTTTTGGCTCAGCGAGGTCGAGATGCTCAGCCACGCCGACATCGCCGCCCAGCTCGACGCCACGACCGACCAGGTGGCCGTGTGGCTGCACCGCAGCAAGAAAAAACTCCGCACGCTGCTCACCGCCCGCGGCGTGCTCGCGTCCCTCGCGTCCTAGAGCGTCACACAACGAACAGCAAACTACGAAAAGAATCAACGCCCTCGAGTCGCTCTTACCCCGTCCGCAGCCATGAACGAATTCCGCGAACCCCAGAACCCCGCCCACAGCGATCCGCTGGAGCGCCTCGTCGAAGCTTTCGTGGAACTGTCCGTTCCCGAAGGCCCCGACGCGGCGACGCAGCGCCGTTTGATTGCTACGCTAACGGCCACCAGCTCGCCCGGCGTTCGCACGATCACACTGCCACCCGCCGAGGCGTCGGCGTCGCGCGTGCGTCGCTGGTCGCGCACGGCGCTGCAGCAAACAATCGGCCTCGCCGTTGCGATGGCCGCGGTGGTGATGGCCGCGGTTTATCTCACGCCCTCGCAGAACGACGGCCCCCGCGGCGGCACGGCTGCTCCGACGATCGCCCAGGCGCCCGAAGGCGGCGACGCCAGGGATACCATCGCCCTCGACACGCCCACGGAGCGGGAAGCGTTCGCGGGCCGTCTCCTGGAACGCTACCTCGCCGCGCACGACGGCAAACTGCCGAGCCGCGAAGCGTTCAAGGACTTCGTCGCGCAGGTACTCAAGGACAACCCCGACCTCGCCCACAGCAAGTCGTGGCAAGTCGCCCAGCAGCGCCTCTCTTCGGCGCTCGAGCAACCCGAAGTCATCGGCCTCGGCGTCGGGCTTCTGGGCACGCTGCCCTGGACGACTTACGGGCGGTTTTAGGCGGGGCTAGTGCGGCTAAACCGCAAGCGAAGCGGCGACTCCGTTTGTGTTCATCACATGTGCTTCGCGACCGCGGCCCCGAACTCGCTGCACTTCACCAGCTTCGCGCCCTCCATCAGCCGCTCGAAGTCGTACGTCACCGTCTTCGCGGCGATCGCGCCGTTGAGGCCCTTGATGATCAGGTCGGCGGCCTCGTTCCAGCCGATGTACCGCAGCATCATCTCGCCGCTGAGGATCACGCTGCCGGGGTTCACCTGGTCCTTGCCCGCGTACTTGGGCGCCGTGCCATGCGTTGCCTCGAACATCGCGTGGCCGGTGATGTAGTTGATGTTGCCGCCCGGCGCGATGCCGATGCCGCCGACGCACGCCGCCAGCGCATCGGAAATGTAATCGCCGTTGAGATTCGTCGTCGCCACGACGTCGTAGTCCGCGGGCCGCGTGAGAATCTGCTGCAGGAACGCATCGGCGATCACATCCTTCACGATGATGTCATTCTTCAGCCCGGGCGCCTTCGGGTTACCCGCCTTGATGACCTGCCACGGCCCACCGTCGAGATCCACGGCGCCATAAATATCCTTCGCGACCTTGTAGCCCCAATCGCGGAACCCGCCCTCGGTGAACTTCATGATGTTCCCCTTGTGCACCAGGGTGACGCTCTTGCGGCCTTCCTTCACCGCGTAGCCAATCGCGCTGTGCACCAGCCGCTCCGTGCCGAGATAGCTGATCGGCTTCACGCCGACGCCCACCTGCACGGGCAGTTCGCGCTTCGGCGCCTCGAGCTGCCGCAGCCACTCGCTGGTCTTCTCCTGCGTGCCGAAGCGAACCTTGCCAAACTCCTTGGGAAACTCCTTGGCGAGGAAGTCGAGCACCTTCTGCGACTCGGCCGAGCCGCCGGCCCACTCGATGCCCGCGTAGATGTCCTCGGTGTTCTCGCGGAAGATGACCATGTCGGTCAGCTCCGGATGTTTCACGGGCGACGGCACGCCGGTGAAGTACTGCACGGGGCGCAAGCAGACGTAAAGGTCAAGAATCTGCCGCAGGGCGACGTTGAGCGACCGGATGCCGCCGCCGACCGGCG
>JANOIK010000644.1:0-14052 GCA_031407585.1 Planctomycetota bacterium
CGCTGGTCAGGCCACGACGCTCAATGCGAACATCACCGGCAACAACCAGTTCACCAACACGAACGTGGCGCCGGGTCAGCCGTTCCGCATGGAATCGGCCACCGGCTCGTCGATCGTGCGGCTGAACCTCACCGGCAACAACGCCACCGCCACCAGCGGCGACGAGTACTTCCTGGTCGAGACGGCGGGCAGCTTCTCGGTTGAGGATCTCGGCACGGTCGACGCCGACAATGGCGGCGAAGTGGACTTCAGTCCGAATGTTGGCGCCTTCACCAACGACCCGGGCAACATCCCGCTGCCGTGATAAAGGGGCCTAGCCGAGAGGCAGTCGTTGAAACGTCCGAGAAGCTCGTGACCGAACGGGCAACCGCTTAACGGCGACGACGGCGAGCAGCGGCCAGCACGGCTAGGCCTGCGAGCGTCGCCGCGGCGGGCTCGGGGACGGCAACGGGAGCCCCGGGCGCGGCGGTGAAGTTCAGCGAAGCGGAACCGCTGGCGTCGCCGATCAGGGTTTCCCCGATCTCGTCGATCGCAGCAATCGATGCCTGCGTCTCCTCGGCGAGCGACGAAGCGAACGCCATCTCCGCGGCGTCGTCCGCCGCCTGCTGAGCCAGCGCGGCGGCGATCGGCCCCGTGAACGAGAAGCTCGGGGCCGACTGGACCAGGTGCACGCTCTTCAGCACCACGAGCCGGCCGTTCTCCAGGATCGGCACGTCGGTGAACGTGGGGTTGTTCGGATCGTTGGTGAGATTCACCTGATCGAGCGCCATGATTTTCTCGATCGTGGTCAAATCACTCACCCGAGCGAAGGGCACGAAGCCGCTTTGATCGAGAAACGAATTCGTGTCGTTGAGGTTGATGAAGAAGCTGCTCGTGCCGGTGTTCGGCGGGCCGGATAAGGCGAGCGACACCGTGCCCCGCGTGTTCGACAGGGCGGTGAAATCGACCTGCCCGTCGCCATTGCCGTCGGTCACGACTTCGTTGAGCTTCTCGATCGGCGTCACGAAATTCAGCCAGTTCCCCGGCGTGGTCGGGAACGCGAGGAACCCGCCCATCTGCAGCACGAAGTCGTCCGCCGTGCCGGGGTTTCCCTCGACCGCGCGATTGATCGCCGTGTGGTGAAACCGGCCCAGGCCGATGTAGGCGACGATGTTGTCGACCAGCGGCTGCAAGTTGGGATCGTTCGTGGGGTTCAGCTCCATGTCGAAGCTGCCCACGCTGGTTTCGAATCGCATGATCTGGGCGGACGCCGCGCCATGCATCATGCCGATCAACAACGCCGCCGCCACGAAACCCCGCAATCCGCTCATACACCGTCCGCCCATGTGATGTGTCCCAAGAAGAATCCGTGGATGTGCCGCCAAAAGCCTTGAGAAGTCGCCCTGCTAGCGAGACTTTCAATATAGTTACCAGCACGGATTTCGGTACGAAATGGCGCCGCCGATTCCGACAAAGTGGCTGGTTTGCCGCTATAACCGGACCTGGGGTGCGGTGGACATTGCGTGCGCGACTGAATGAAACCCTGTCACCCCGAAGTCCGTTGGGGGGTCCGGTTAGTAGACTTGCGGTCGGACTCCTCGGGGGACCTCGGAGTGACGGGGGTGGGGGAGCCCGGAGGGCGTGGCCCTCTGGCTGGTGTTTTTGGATTCAGAGTTACGCCTGACGGAGGTTCTTGCCATGGACAGTACACAAGCGGCTGGAGCGTCGCACCACGCCGGCTGCCAGGCGGGGGTGAATCACGATCGGAGCATCACCGAGGTTGATCTGCTCACGCCGCTGGAAATCTGGGGCGCGACGCTGCGAAACCGGATCGCCGTGTCGCCGATGTGCCAGTACTGCTCCGTGGGCGGCATGGCCGACGACTGGCACCTCGTGCATTTCGGCAGCACGTGGCCGCCGCAATAATGGCTATGCCGTGACACGCATGAAGAAACATTGAGCGGCCTCCCCTCAAGGCTGTGGGAGAACGGTGGCGGCTATCCCGCAAAAAATGGTCTATTTCACGCAAAATGAAGTTGGCCGCGTGACTTTTCGGACAAGGCTGGCTTAACTGAATTTCGCACGGGCGGACAATCATCGAAGCCGCACTTGCCCGTCTGGGAGCGACAATCGCCGCAACTTGCCGGCGACTCGTTTCCGGCGCCTCGTCTGAGATGAAGTCCATTTCCTTAGGGGAAAGTGACCGCGATGGTCCTTTCCACCGCAACGGTTTGGGCGCATGGCTGGCGCAGCCTTTGTCCCGGTACGGCGCAGCCAAAGCCCTACTCACCCGGAGGATTGATCTCATGAAGTTGTGTTTTGGGAATCTTCTCACACACGGCGGCATTGCCGCTGCATTGGCCCTCGCGGGCGCAGTGCTTCCCAATGTCGCGTACGCGGCTCTGATCGCCTACGAGCCATTCAATTATGCGACTGGCGATAATCTCGATACCAAGAATGGGGGCAACGGCTGGACTGGCACCTGGGGGCCCAAGTTGATCCCTGCTGGCCCCGCGATTCCAGCCGCTGGCGCCGTCATTCAAGCCGGCAGCCTCGCCGGTCCCGTCGGACTTCCCACGATCGGCGGCCACGTTCGCATGTCGGCCGAGAACGGTGCGTTCGAGATGGCTCGCTCGTTCCCTAATGTTCCCGGAACCGCGGGAACAAACACGTGGTACAGCTTCCTAGGCCAACGCATCGGCAGTAATCCTGGCGGAACCAACTGGCCAAACAATCCCTATCCGCGCGGTGCGAACATGGGCCTGTTCGATAAGGATGTGGTTGCCCAGGGTGGAACGGCTTATGAGCGTGTGGGGGTTGGCAATTCGACGACCGGCAACGCCGCCGATCCCAATCATTACGACGAATGGTCCCTGATCCCCCAGGGCAGCGGCACGGCGCGAGAAGGACCGGCGAGCCACTCACCCAAATGGTCCGAATTAGCCTGGGGCGTCCTGCGTATTGAGCATGTCGGCGATCATACCGTGGCCGACAACATGTACCTTTGGCTCAATCCCAATCCCCTGGGCGGAGAGCCGCTGACGGCGAACGCCTCCGTCACGATCATCAGCGGCGATACCAACTCCCGCGACATCTCGAACGTAGACTACATTCGCCCCTTCCTGGGAGCCGCCCAGAATGCGACCAATGCGGCCACGTCCCGACCGGCGGCCGTTATGCTGATCGATGAGATTCGCCTCGGCACCACCTGGGATGACATGCGGGCCATTCCCGAGCCCGCCACCGGCGCGCTGGTCGCGCTGGCCGGAATCGCCCTGACTGCGTTGCGGAAGCGGCGTTAGCCAATTCTGTTCGCTTCCCTCCCTGACGCCTCTACGAGCCAGGAGATCGCCTCGATCTCCTGGCTTTTTTTGTTTCGATGCGAAACACGGGACCGTTCTCCATCGAAGGCCCTCGCCCGAAGGGCTTTTTCCGCACAGGCTTGAAAGTTTGGACGCTGGTCACCGACCAGGCGTCGTCCCTCAGAGATTTCGGAGCAACCCCCCGATACCCCGCAAAATCGCACTTTTCGGCCTCCTGGCCAGTTGGCGCACGCCCCCGCGGCAGGCACGATATGGGGGCAGGCGGCTCTCTCGCACCCAGCGGCGGCAAACCCATTGCGCGATTGAGCATTTGACCTATCCTTTCGCGGCGGACCCTACCCACACGTCGCGAACCCCACCACGGCGCGCTCATCCCCTGAGCTCGTTCGCCGCGGCACGTTTGTCTTCCCGCTAGCCGCCGAGTTCTCCGCCATGCCTATCCGCGTTGCGCTGCATCACAAAACCGACTACGCCTACGACAGTCCCGTTGGCTTCGGCGCACACATCGTCCGACTGCGTCCGGCCCCGCACTGCCGCACGCCTATCCTCAGCTACTCGCTGAAGATCGAGCCGGCCGAGCACTTCCTGAACTGGCAGCAGGACCCGTACGGAAACTTCCTCGCCCGCACGGTGGTCAACAAGCGCGCCGATCGCTTCACGGTCGAGGTCGACCTGACGGCCGAGATGACGGTGATCAACCCGTTCGACTTCTTTCTGGAAGCCGACGCAGAGTATTACCCGTTCTACTACTCGCCGGACATGCTGAAGGACCTCATGCCGTTTCTGCACGTCTCGCCCGTGCTGGAAGACTCGCCTCTGGCCGAGTACGTGCGCAAGATCGATCGCACGCGCCGCAAGACCAACGACTTCCTGGTCGAGCTGAACCAAAACCTGCAGCGCGAGATCAGCTACCTCATTCGCATGGAGCCCGGCGTCCAGTCGTGCGACGAGACGCTCACGAAGAAGTCCGGCTCCTGCCGCGATTCCGCGTGGTTGATGGTCAACATCCTGCGGCGCCTCGGCCTCGCGGCGCGGTTCGTCTCGGGTTACCTCATCCAGCTCAAGGCCGACGTCGCCTCGCTCGACGGGCCCTCAGGAACCGACGTCGACTTCACCGACCTGCACGCCTGGTGCGAAGTGTTCCTCCCCGGCGCCGGCTGGATCGGCCTCGACGCGACCTCGGGCCTGCTCTGCGGCGAGGGGCACATTCCGCTCGCCTGCACGCCCGAGCCGATCAGCGCCGCGGCGATCACTGGCACCGCCGAGCGGCGGGCCGATCATTTCGAGTTCGAGATGACCGTGACGCGCATCCACGAGGATCCCCGCGTCACCAAGCCGTACACCGAAGAGCAGTGGCAAGGCGTCGCCGACCTGGGCCACAAGATCGACGCCGATCTCAATGCCAACGACGTGCGACTGACCATGGGCGGCGAACCCACATTCGTCTCGATTGACGACATGGAAGGCGCCGAGTGGAAGACCGAGGCCATGGGGCCGAACAAGCGCCGCCTCGCGGGCGACCTGCTCGTGCGGCTCAAGCACCGCTTCGCCCCCGGCGGGTTGCTGCATCTTAGCCAAGGCAAGTGGTATCCCGGCGAGCCGTTGCCGCGGTGGTCGCTCAAGTGCTACTGGCGCCGCGACGGCCAACCGCTGTGGGGCGACGAGTCTCTGTTCGCCGATCCCACGAAACCGGGCGCCCACACCGCGGACGACGCCCGCCGCTTCGGCCGATTGCTGGCCGAGAAGCTGCGCGTGAACCCCGAGCACGTTATCGACGGCTACGAAGACGCGCTCTACTACACCTGGAAAGAGCGCCGCCTGCCCACGAACGTGAGCATCCGGGACTCGAAGATCGAGGACGCGCAAGAGCGCACGCGCATCGCGCGCATCTTCGAGCAGGGCCTGACCGCGAGCGTCGGCGTCACGCTGCCGCTGCGTCGCGTGTGGGGGACCGCCCAGCCGTACTGGGAAAGCGGCGAGTGGCTCGTCCGCAGCGACGAGATGTTCCTCATCCCCGGCGACTCGCCCATGGGCTTCCGTTTGCCGATCCAGTCGCTCATGTGGTACGAGCGGAGCGCCCTCGACAAGGCGGGCTACGCGGTCGACCCGCTCGCCGAGCGCGCTGCCCTGCCCCACTACCAGGCAATGCGTGAGCGCGTCGCGGCCTACGCGCCGACCTACGCGCACCAGTTCAAGCCAGCCCACGCCCTGGTCGGCGCCGGCGGTCCGAGCGGCGATGGCTCGTCCGGTGGCGACGGAAACGGCGATGGCTCCAGCGGCGAACATGCGCTCGGCCAGCTTGGCACAAACGGCGCCGGGCCGTACCTACCCTCCAAACGCACCACGCCGCCGTCCCCTGCCTACCAGGGCCCCACGCAGGATTACGACCCCCACAACCCGGCCTACGTCGTGCGCACGGCCCTGTGCATCGAGCCCCGCGGCGGCGTGCTCCATGTCTTCATGCCCCCGCAGGATCGGCTCGAAGATTACCTGGAGCTGATTACCGCGATCGAAGCCACGGCGGCCGAGCTCGAAGCGCCCGTCGTCATCGAAGGCTACGAGCCGCCGCACGACCCGCGCATCAACAACGTGAAGGTCACCCCCGACCCCGGCGTGATCGAAGTCAACGTTCCGCCTGGCGAAAGCTGGGACGAAGTCGTCGGCATCACCACCGGCGTGTACGAGGACGCGTTCTACTCGCGCCTCGGCACCGAGAAGTTTGACCTCGACGGGTCGCACACGGGCACCGGCGGCGGCAACCACGTGGTGCTCGGGGGCGCCACGCCGGCCGATAGCCCGTTCCTGCGCCGGCCCGACCTGCTCGGCAGCCTCGTGAGCTACTGGCACAACCACCCGTCGCTGTCGTACCTGTTCTCGGGCTCGTTCATCGGCCCCACGAGCCAGGCGCCGCGCATCGACGAAGGTCGCCGCGACGCCCGGTACGAGCTCGAAATCGCGCTGGAGCAAGCCGTCGCGGGCCGCAACCCGCCGCCGTGGATGGTCGACCGCGTGTTTCGTCACCTGCTGGTCGACGGCACGGGCAACACGCACCGCGCGGAGTTCTGCATCGATAAGCTATTCTCGCCCGATAGTTCCACCGGCCGGCTGGGGCTCGTCGAGTTCCGCGCGTTCGAGATGCCGCCGCACGCGCGGATGAGCCTCGCCCAGCAACTCCTGCTGCGGGCGTTCGTCGCGAAGTTTTGGAAGGAGCCGTACGACGCCGCGCTGGTCGATTGGGACACCTCGCTGCACGATCGGTTCATGCTGCCGCACTTTGTTGCCACGGACTTCCGCGACGTCATCGAAGACATCCGCCGCAGCGGGTACGACATGGACGCTCAGTGGTTCGCCCCGCACTTCGAGTTCCGCTTCCCGCGCATCGGCGAGTTCGCCTACGCCAACGTGCACGTCGAGCTTCGCAAGGCGATCGAGCCGTGGTACGTCCTGGGCGAGGAGTCGGCCGCCGGGGCCACGGCCCGTTACGTTGATTCCTCGGTCGAGCGCATGCAGGTGAAGGTGAGCGGGCTCACGCACCCGCGGCACGCCCTCACGTGCAACGGCCGCCGCGTGCCGCTGCACCCGACCGGCGTCGAGGGCGAGTACGTCGCCGGGGTGCGTTACCGTGCGTGGCAGCCGCCCAGCTGTTTGCACCCCACGATTCCCGTCGACGCGCCGCTCGTGTTCGACGTGCTCGACCTGTGGATGAAGCGCTCCCTCGGCGGCGGCACATATCACGTAGGTCACCCAGGCGGGCTCAACCCCTCGACCTTCCCCGTAAATGCTTTCGAAGCCGAAAGCCGCCGCGCCGGCCGGTTTCTCAAGATGGGCCACCGCGGCGGCGCCCTGGAGCTGCCGCGCGACGAACCCAACCGCGACTACCCCATGACGCTCGATCTTCGCCGCGGGCGCTGATAGGCTGGGTTCTTCGGAATCGGAGTTTACCACGACGACACGACGACACGACGAAAGACCAGAAGAGAATGACCGCGGATTACGCGGATGACACGGATAAGAAAGGGGAGTGGTCCAATCCTGCTCTCCTCCTTTCTCCCATCCGTGAAATCCGTGAAATCCGCGGTTGAATTGCTCCCTCCGGCCGTCGTGTCGTCGTGGTAAAGAATCCGAAGTCCGAAAAGCGTCCCGCATCGGACTGCGGGTGACAAGTATTATTGGCCTCGTCGAGGATTGGCGTGCCAGCGTCGGAAGTTACCTTGGATGCGGAGCTGTTCCGCGGCTATGTCCCAGCCGCCGGAGCGTTCGATGAGGTATTTGCGGCGCCGGGCGAGTTCCGCCCCGCGTGGAAGGCATTCCACAAAGCGGCCGCCGGACTGAGCCGCACCGAGTACGTGCGGCGCTGGGAGCAAGCCCAACGGCTGCTCCGTCAGAACTCGCTCGCGTATCCCGATCTGAGCGATCCTAGCGCGCGGCGGCATCCGTGGGAGCTCGACGGCCTGCCCCTGGTGATCGGCGCCGACGAATGGGCGGGGATCGCCGCGGCTCTTAAGCAGCGCGCCTTGCTGCTGGACCTGGTGCTGGCCGACCTGTTCGGCCCGCAACGCCTGGTGCGCGACGGGCTGCTGCCGCCCGAGGTGCTGTACCGCCATCCGGGATTCCGCCTGCCGCTGTGCCGGGGCCCGCTGCCGTGGGGCAGCCATGCCGACACGGCGCGGATCGACTCGCGCCGCGACGCCTCGACGCCCCGCATGCTCCAGTTCTACGCGGCCGATTTGGCTCGAGGGCTCGACGGCCGCTGGTGGGTGCAGGGCGATCGGTGTGAAAGCGCCAGCGGCGCCGGCTTCGCGCTGGAGAATCGAATCGCCCTGTCGCGGATGCTGCCCGACGTGTTTCGTGGGTGTCGCGTCGAACGGCTCGCCAAATATTTCATCGCGGTGAAGGAGCAGCTCGCCCGGCTCGCGCCGCAGTACGATGGCGAGCCGCGGATCGTGCTGCTCAGCCAGGCGGCCGGCAGCATCAACTATTTCGAGGACGCCTTTCTGGCCCGCTATCTCGGCTACACGCTGGCCGAAGCGGGCGACCTGGCCGTGCGTCGCAATCAGGTCTTTCTCAAGTCGCTCGCCGGCCTGTCGCCGGTGAACGTGTTGGTGCGGCGCCCCAACAGCGAACACTGCGACCCGCTCGAGCTTGCCGATCCGCAATCGCGCGGCGTCGCGGGACTGCTGCAGTCGGCCCGCAGCGGCCACGTGGCGATCGCCAACTCGCCGGGCAGCGGGCTGGTCGAGTCGCCCGTGTTCATGGCGTTCATCCCCGCGCTGTGCGAAGCGCTGCTCGGCGAGCCGCTGGCGATGCCGGGCGTCGCCACGTGGTGGTGCGGCGATCCAGACGTGCTGGCCGACGTCCTCGCTCGGCTGGACGAACTCACGATCATCCCCGCGTTTCGCCGCCGCGGCCAAGGCGGCGCCGAGGCGAGCCGACTGGCTGGGTTGCCGCCGGATGAGCTGACCGAGCACATCACGGCCGATCCTGCCAGTTACGTCGCCCAGGAACGCATGGTGCGCAGCATGGCGCCGGTGCTTGCGGGGGATCAACTCACGCCGTCCTACATCGCACTCCGAACGTTCGCGGTCGCCCAGGAGGAGACGTACGTGGTGATGCCCGGCGGGCTCGCGCGGGTGAGCCCCACGCTGGCGCCGCTGGAGCTGTCGCTGCTCGACGGCGAGCGCAGCAAGGACTGCTGGGTGCTGGCCGAGGGGCCGGTGGCGCAGATTTCGTTGCTCACCGCCCCGGACGAAGATCTGGAGCTCAAACGCGGCGGCGTCGATCTCTCTAGCCGCGCGGCGGAGCACTTCTTCTGGCTCGGCCGCCACGCGGTACGGGCCGAGTCGCTCGCCAAGCTGCTGCGCAGCGTCGCCCGTCGGCTCGCCAGCGAAGAAGATTCCGAGCGCATCACCGAGCTGCCGCATCTAGTGCGCGTGCTCGCCGAGCAGGGGCAGATCGAGCCGGGCTACGTCGTCGATGAGATTCGCCTTCGACTCCCAGCGATCGAAAAACAGCTTCCGCGCAGCGCGTTCGACGAGAGTTCCTCCGGCGGCCTGCGGGCGACCATTTCGGAGCTCGCCGGCCTCGCGGCCACGGTGCGCGACCTCATGTCGCTCGACTCGTGGCGCATCCTGCGCCAGATGGACGAAGATTTCCGGCCCACGCCGGGCCGCGATTCGTTTCTCGACATGCTCGACAAGATCGACGTGCTGCTGATCCACCTCGCGGCGTACGGCGGGCAGGTGGCCGACAGCATGACGCGCACGCACGCGTGGCGGTTCCTCGATCTGGGTCGCCGGCTTGAGCGAGCCCTGCAGGAGGCGATGCTGCTACGCGGGATGCTTCCGCACGGCGGTGCATCGGAGCCCGAGGCCTTAGAAGCGCTGCTTGAAGTCGCGGACAGCGTGATGACGTATCGAAGCCGCTATGCGTCGCGGTTCCAGCTCGGCGCCGTGCTCGATCTCATGATCTGCGACGAAACCAATCCGCGGAGCATCATTTACCAGCTCGTCGAAATCGCCGCGAGCGCGGCCGACCTGCCACAGGACGTTCGTGCGGGCGCCCATGCCGTGGATCAGGGCCTCGGCGCGGCGCTCTTGAGCATCGTCCGCCGCGCGGACATCCGGTCGATCGCCCGCGACTACGAAGCCGGCGACACCGCGGCTCTCGACACGTTGTTGAGCGACGTCGAAGCGACGCTCCCCGAGCTGAGCGACCTGATTTCCCACCGTTACTTCTTCCACAGCGGCCCAATGCAACGCCTCGCGGAAATCGAGGCGCCAACCGCTAGCCAATCCCAAACGTCGAAATAAAAACGGATTCACCACAGAGGGCACAGAGGACACAGAGAAAGGCAATGAAAGAAGGGCTCTTATTTCTCCTCCGTCATATGCATTTCCCTCTGTGCTCTCTGTGTCCTCTGTGGTGAATCCCCCCGTCCGATGAAGTACCAACTCACCCACAAAACCTGGTACGCCTACAGCGAGCCGGCGCCGGTGTGCCATAACCTGGTGCATTTGGCGCCGCGCGCGACGGCGCGGCAGGCGTGCTCCCACTATCGGCTGCGCATCGATCCGGCCCCAGCCTTCCTCTCGCGCCGCGAGGATTACTTTGGCAACTGCGTCGAGTATTTCTCGATCGAGGGCCCGCATCGCCGTCTGGAGGTTGTCGCGGAGAGCACTGTCGAGGTGCGGCCCGTGGCGACGCGGCTCTTGGAGAAGTCGCCGCCGTGGGAAGGCGTGGTTGCGGCGGCGCGGCACACGGGCGATCCGCTCGAGCCGCTTGAGTCGCTCACGCCGCTGCCGTGGCAGATGATTTTCCCCTCGCCGCGCATCGGCGCGGCGCCGGAGCTGGCCGCATACGTGGCGCCGTGCTTTCCCGCGGGACGAAGCATCGTCGAGTGCTTGCTCCATCTGGCGGCGCGGATTTTTCACGACTTCAAGTTCGACCCCCGCGCGACGACCGTCCACACGCCGCTGGCGGATGTGCTGCGCCTGCGCGGCGGCGTGTGCCAGGACTTCGCCCATCTGGCCGTCGCGGGGCTTCGCACCATGGGCCTGCCGGGCCGCTATGTGAGCGGCTATCTGCGCACGACGCCCCCGCCGGGCAAACCGCGGCTCATCGGCGCCGACGCCTCGCATGCGTGGGCAAGCTGCTGGTGCGGCGACCTCGGGTGGGTCGACTTCGACCCCACGAACAACTGCCTGGTGAGCGACAACCACATCACGGCCGCGTGGGGACGCGACTATGGCGACGTCTGCCCGATCCAGGGCGTGTTCGTCGGCGGGGGCGAGCACACGATGGGCGTCAGCGTGGACGTGGCGCCGCAGGACGTCGCGGTATAATCGGGGCCTCACGGTTTCGTCCTTCTCTCGTTTCTCTTAGGAGTCTCGCCATGTCGCGAACTTCGCATGAGCCGTTGCGGCTCGATCGGCGTCGTTGTCTGCAACTCGGAGTCGGCGCCGCGCTCGTGGCGCCACTGGCCCGTGCGAGCGCAGCTCAAGCGAGCGGTCGAACGCGCGCGCTGCGATTCGCCCATCTGACGGATCTGCACATCCAACCGGAGCTTGACGCCCAGCGCGGCGTCGCGACGTGCCTGAAGCACGTCCAGTCGCTTGCCGATCGCCCCGATCTGATCATCACTGGCGGCGATACGGTGTTCGACGTGTTCGAGACGGACGCCGCGCGGACGAAGCTGCTTGTCGAGATGTGGAACAGCACAGTGAAAGCGGAGTGCTCGCTGCCGGTACGTTCGGTGATCGGCAATCACGACATACGCCCGTGGACGGAGTCGGACGCGGTTGGCGGCGATGGCAAGAAGTGGGCCGTCGACTTCCTGCAGCTTGAGCGACGGTACTACGGGTTCGACCAGGGCGGTTGGCGGTTCCTGGTGCTCGACACGGTGCATCCGGACGGGGACGCCTACGCGGGGTACATCGACCCCGAGCAGCGTGCGTGGCTCGAAGGCGAGCTCAAGCAGCTTGCCGGGACGCGGCCGGTGGTGATCGTCTCGCACATTCCGATTCTCTCTCTCACGCCGTTCACGGGCATTCCGGATCACGTCGTCGACGGCGAGCACCGCCTCGGAAGCAACTTCATGCTGCGCGACGGCACGGCGATTCACTACCTGCTGCGCGAGCACGCGAACGTGAAGCTCTGCCTAAGCGGACACATGCATCTTATTGATCGTTGCGAGATCGACGGCGTCACCTACATCTGCGGCGGCGCCGTGTGCGCCAATTGGTGGAAAGGTCTGCGGCAGAAGGTCGATGAAGGGTATGGCGTGGTTGATCTCTATGACGACGGCGGGTTCGAGTATGCGTATACGCCGTATGGCTGGGATGCCGTGCCGGCGTGAGTCGTCCCGCCTTACATGACCAGAGCGGGCTCAAATCGCCGGGGCTCGTAGTACGGCAGCGAGCCCTGTTGTGTGAGCATGGGTACGGCCGACGGCGCGCTGCGCTTCGACTTCTTGGTCCGCTTGGTCGCCGCGTTCCGCAGGACGTCGTGCACGAATTGCAGCTTCGCGACGACCGGCGCCACGACCACCTCGGGCACGAGGTCGATGAGGCCCATTGTGCGGTTGAATTCGTTCTCCAGGATGCCGATCTCCTGGTAGCGCTCGACCAGCGGAGCGACGCTCCGGCCGCGGAAGTTGACCTTGATTGATTTGAACAAGTGGCTCGCGGTGTCGAGCACCGCGATGACGTCGAGGTACAACGCGAACGTCTCGGCGAAGTCCTCCCATGGATGGGCCGAGGCGTACGCGCTGATGAACGACTCCCGCCAGCCCTCCCGCGGGCCGGACTGGTAATACGCGGCCATCGCGTCGACGTAGTTCGGGTTGTTGTGATCGCCGAAGAGGTTCTTGAACTGCCGCTCGCGCGCCGCGTGGCCCTCGATCAGCAGTTGCCAATAGTAGTGGCCTACCTCGTGGTGAAAGTGGCCGATGAGCGTGCGGTGGGCTTCGTGAAACGTGAGGCGAAGTTTTTCCCGCTCCGCGTCGTCGGCCTCGCGCAGGTTGATGGTGATCTTGCCGTCGGCGTGGCCCGTGTAAACGACCTCGGTGGGGCCAGAGTTTTGCCAATCGTTGGCCGCGGGGACGAAGTCGCTCTTAAAGTCGAACGAAAGCGGGAGCGAGGCGCCGGCGTACGGCAGGGCGAGCCGATCGAGCGTGTAGAGCAGGCGGCGCTTGGCGGCTTCGAGCCGGGCCCACTTTTCGCGATGGCCGGCGATGGTCAGGTCGGGAATGGTGTCGTTGAGCTGGCAGGCGCCGCAGAGGCATTCAACGGGGATGACCGGCGGCGCGATGGGTGGTTCGAGTTGCGAAGCGTCCTCGGCGAGGGGGCTGCCGGAGGGCGCTAAGCCGCAAGCGGCGAGGAGGGATGGCGCCGGGCGTTTCGTCGGGTCGAACAAGCGGTTGCAGACGTTCTCGACGGCGAAGTTGTGACACTTGCGTAAGGTAGCGCGGCAATCGGGGTTGCTGCAGCGGTAGTCGTGCCCGCCGTCGGGATTCACGCCGTCGGCGTTCGCGCTGTCAGCTTCGGGCTCAAGCGTGGTGATGCGGTGGCAGCATTCGCACCAGCCGACCTCGGCCTGGCAGACGACGCACTGGGTGTTCTCGAAGAACAGGCGATTGCCGCAGGTACAGCGGTAAGTTTGCATGGCCGAGTCAGGGGAGTGAGGTGAGTGGTCGTGGAATTCCGAAGGTGTTTGGGGGCATCGAGTCGCAAACTTTGTGCCAATGGTTTTTTGGGGGCCCCGAGGGACCTCTCCCAAAGGCGCTAAGGCGCAAAGGCGCAAAGGCGGACGCAAAGAAGACCGGATTAGAAAAATGCTTGCGGGCTGGGGTTCGTGGATCTGGGTCGATGTTTTCTTCTCCTGTTCCTTGTTATTTCCGTCCTTTGCGTGCTTCCTTTGCGTGCTTCCTTTGCGCCTCTGCGCCTTTGCGTGAGATCTCCTTCACGGTGGCAATCAGGCCTCCGACAGGAATTGTGTCCGGTTAGGTGTTCCGCGCAATTTGAGGGGCAGCGGACAGAATGCGTGCTTGCTCGTGCGTGGGTTGGTGGAAGTGCCGTGCTTTTGAGGGTTTGAGGTAAAGGGTCATTGCATCAGGGGCGTTTCTTGTGTCCGGTTTCGGTCTGATAGTGTCCGCTTTTGCCTTCATACTGTCCGCTTTGGGGGGCGTTGTGAACGGTTGCTCACGACGCGCTGCACACACGGAAAGAGCGGCCGCGAAACTGCAAGCACTGGG
>JANOIK010000149.1:0-15047 GCA_031407585.1 Planctomycetota bacterium
GCGGCCGTGGCGGCTCACGCTGCGCCGCTCCTCCCCCGACGCGAGGCCGTCCCATGCCAGCCAGACGCCGCCCACTCCCACAACCCAGCCACGCCAGCACGACACATGACGCCGATCAAGACCCGTGCCGAACGGCATTGAGCCCTCCCCGCCGAGGGGAGGGCTAGGGAGAGTTTTCAAACGAGGCGCGCGGGCCAAGGCCCGCGGCTAAATGGTTTTAGCGGAAGAGGCGTTTGGCTTCGGCTTTGCCGCGGGATGCGATGGCGGCGTTGACGGCGGCTTCTTCGGCGGGCGTGAGGCGCCAGCCCATGGCGCCGGCGGTTTCTTCGATCTGCCACGGGCGCTTCGCGCCGCAGAGCGCCGCGGTGAGGCCCGGTTGGTGGATCGTCCAATTCACTACGAGCTGCGCGACCGTGCGGCCGGCGGCGTCCGCGATGCGGCGCAGTTCGTCGACGAACGCCTGGTTCTTCTCCCACTCTTCGCCCTGGTACATGGGGTATTTCAGGCGGGCGTCGCGCTCGTGGAACTTCGTGCCGCGGTCGAGCTTGCCCGCGAGCAGGCCCTTCATCAGCGGCCAGTAGCACGTGACCGAGACGCCATGCTCACGGCACCAAGGGAGCGTGTCTTCCTCGATGTCGCGCTGCAGCATGTTGTAGGGCAATTGCACGGCCGCGAGCGGGCAAATGGCGTGGAACTCTTGGAGCTGGGCGAGCGAGCAATTCGAGAGGCCCGCGGTGCGCGTCTTGCCCGCTTCGACCAGCCGCGCGACGGCGCCCGCGGAGTCGGCGAGCGGCACTTTCGGGTCGGGCGCGTGGACGTAGTAAAGCGCGACATGGTCGACGCCGAGGCGGGCGAGGCTTTCGTCGCACTCGCGAAGGAGCGTCTCGGGGCGGGCGTCTTGCTCCTGCGCGCGGGCAGCGGTGTAATGGATGCCGCCCTTGGTGGCGATCACGGCGTCGTCGCGCAGAGCGGGCGGCAGGTCCGCGAGCGCTCGGCGGATGAGCTTCTCGCTTTCGCCGTCGTAGCCGTAGCAGTAGGCGGTGTCGAGAAAGTTGGCGCCGCTTTCGAGGGCGGCCCGCACGGTGGCGAGGCTGTCGGCGTCGTTGACGTCGACGCTCGATACGCCGGCGATGGGCCAGCAGCCGAGCGAGACGGGCGAGATGCGGATATCGGTGCGGCCCAGGGGGCGTCGTTCGGCAGTCATTGAGGCGTTGGCATCAGGGGTGAAAAAAGTCGCGTCGGCGGGTCTCATTTCACGCAGGCGCCGACGCTATACTGGCAATTCTCCGGCGTGGATGGCAATCTACAACGGCGCGCGGCTTTTCAATATCCCCTGCTCGCAACTCATCACCCGAATCGCGACGCATGAATCTCATGAGCTTCACTCCGCTGGTGCTTGCGCAGGCCGATAACGCGGCGGTGAGAGCCGCGACCGCGGCCGGGTATGTCGTGGGCGTGGCGATCGTGCTCGTGCCGATGGTGATCGGCGTCGTTTGGTGCCTAGCGATCATGTCGCGGCCGCGGGCGCATACGATCTGCGTGGCGGCGCTGGCGGCGGTGTTTCTCGCGCTGTTGGTCGGGGCCATCGGCGGACAGCTCAACACGGCGCTCGACGCGCCGCTGGCGGCTCACGCGATTGTGGGGGCGGCAACTCTCGGATTGCTGGTGACGGCGCTGGCGCTCGGCGCCACCGGGCTCATGGACGTCGGCAAGCGGGCCGCCGAGTACGACCAGGGGAAGAAGCAGGCGTGGTGGGCGATCGTGCTGTCTGTGGGTCTGCTGGCGTTACCTGCCTACATTCTCTGGCAAACCATGCAAGGCGACCCTCGCGGCGACCAAGCGGTCGCGGAGAAGAACGCCGATGACGCGAAGGCGTATGCCAAGCCGGACGCCGGGGCGACAGAACCGCCTGCTCAGGACGACGCGGAAAACGCGCCCGTCGCGGCAGCCGCGACGGAGCCGCGCGTCTTCGAGCAGTTCAACTTCCGTTTCATTCCGCCGGACTCGACTTGGACCGAAGTCGATGCCGGGCGCATCGAGGCGGCGTCGATCGCGTACCAGCGGTACGTGCCGCAATCGTACTTTTCGATCGTCGCCGAGGCGGAGGGCGTCGAAACGAAGGTCCCAACCGCCGTGCTCGCCGACGCCGCGAAAGCGAACCTGCTGAAGGCGATGCCCAACACGGTGTTCGAAGAGAATCGCCCCGAGCGCGTCGCGGGGCTCGACGGCCTGCACGTGAGCGGCCGCTCGGTCCTCGACGGCGAGACCCTGCGATTCGAGAGCTGGGTGACCAGTTACAACGGCTACTACTACCAACTCATCATGCACGGCGAGGACAAGGGCGACGGCGAGCTGAAGTCTCGCGCGGCGGAGATGACGGCGCGGTTTTCGTTGATTGACCCAACGCGGGTAGCGCACGCCAAGGGCTTCGATCGCCGCACGTACTTCGACTCGGGGGAGTTTGGCTACCGGGTCGATCTGAGCGGCGCCAAGTGGACGACTTGGCCGGAAGCGGCCCAAGAAGCGCAGGCGGCCGAGTTTGCCGCGATTCTGGGTGAATCGGGCCTCATCGAGGCGGTGGCGCTTCACCTTCCGGAGGCGACGCCGCCGCTGGATGATCTGGCGAACGCCTTTGCGATGTTGTTCGACAAGAGTTTCCAGCCGGCCATGCGTCGCGACGAGCGGCCGGTCACCATGGGCGGCGCCGCGGGGTTGGCCTTTAACTTCGGCGTGCGGACTACTGAAGAGACGCCGCAGACGGCGCGCTGCCGCGTGGTGCAGCGCGACGGAAAGGCCTACTTCTTCTTCGGGCTGTGTGAGGCTGACGCGCCCGCCGAGGTCACCGCGGCCATTGAACAGGCGCTCGACAGCGTGACCTTTTCCCGCGTGTTTACCAGCGACAACGCCGTGGGCCTCGAGACGACGCAAACCGGGCGCGCGCTGGTCCTCAATGCGGTCGGCGGAGACGCGATCGAGCGTCGGGACTGGACCACGGCGCAACTCTGTCTGGCGGAAGCGTCACGGCTGCTCAGCAATGACGAGAACATCGCCCTGCACTACCTCGTGTCGCTGTCCGAAGGCGGGAAACCGAATGAAGGGCTGACCGTCGCGACGCAGTGGCTCGCACGCTTCCCGCAGAGCATGGCGATGCGGAGCTGGCGGGCTCACTTGGCTCAACAAAACGGGCGACGCGGCGGCCGCTCGCGAGGCGTACGACGCGCTCTACCGGGACGGGTACGACAACGAGGACGAACTGCTGGCGCTCATCATGCTCCATCTCGATGTTGACGACGTGGACGGCGCGCTCGCCGTGGTGGAAAGCGTCCGCGCGCGTCGGTTCTCGCTGCGCGTCGAGAAGTGGCGGGCCGATCTGCTGGCGCGCAAGGGCGACTACGCCGCGGCGATCGAGGTACTGGACGAATTGCGGGACCGAATGCCGAACGACGAGGATCTCGAATACAGCCTGGCGAGCGCGTATCTGGGCGCCGAAAGGTTCGCCGAAGCGCTCGCCCTGTCCGAAAAGTATGTCGATCACGCCGCCGCGCCCGACATTTGGCATGTGCTGCGCGGGCACTGCCAGTTGAAGCTGAAGCGCGTTCGCGAGGCGCGCGACTCGTACGACGCCGCGCTCGCGGCAAATCCGCAGAACGAGGAGGCCCGCCAGCTGGCCGCCTACGCCGCGGGGCTGCTGGGCCAGGGCAATCTCGCCGGCACGGCCAAGCTCATCGAACCCGTGCCGATTCCTGCGCGCCTGCAAGAAATGATCGACGCGCTGCCCGTCGAAGTCGCCAGGCCGGAAGACGTCGAGCAGGACTACGGCTACACGGAGGTGTATCGCATCGAAGGATACTCCTACCGGCCGGACACAGAGTGGAAGTCGACTCGCTACCGTCGGTTCCGGGTGCGCGGCCCGCGCGGCGTCGACGCACTGAGCTCGATGGCCGTGCCGTTCGATCCGCTCATCGAGAGCGTGTACGTCAACCGGCTCGCCGTGTACGACGCCGACGGCTCGCTGCTGGCCGAAGGAAACGCCGACGACTACTACGTGACTGACGACACGAGCAGCGGGCTGGCGACGACGGAGCAAACGCTGAACATTCCCGTGCCGCAGCTTAAGCCCGGCTGTACGGTGGAGGTCATCTCGACGCGCGAGCGAGTGTCGTCCAAAGAGTTCGGATTCCAACGACTTGGCATGACGGCGCTCGTTCCGATCCAAATGGTTGGTGCGTATGTTTCGGGCGCGGTCGACTCGCTCGTCACGGAAAATCGCAACGAGATCGACGAAGTGCGCGACGCGGAGCTCTTGCTGTGGACCGTGACGGACCCGCCGGTCCTGAAATTCGAAGAGGACTCGCCGCCGCTCGAAGATTTCGCGCCCATCATTTACGTGAACGACGCGGGGCGGTCGTGGGTCGAGCTCGCCAAGGAACACCATGACAAAGTGAAAGACCGTCTGGCGGTCGAGGAAGACGTCGCCCGGCGGGCGCGCGAGCTGACCGCCGATGCCGCGAACGACAAGGAAAAGGTCGCGCTGATCGCGCGCTTCGTGCAGCAGGAGCTCACCTACCAGGGCCTGGAATTCGGCGTGCGCGGCCACATTCCCAACCTCGCGGCAAAAACCTTACGCTCCGGTTACGGCGACTGCAAGGACCACTCGGTGCTGCTCAAGCAGCTGCTCAACGCGGTCGACGTGCCGGCGGAGCTAGCGCTCGTGAACGGCGCCGGCCAGCTCGTCGAGTCGCTGCCGTCGCTCGAACAGTTCGACCACATGCTCGTGTACTTACCCGAAGCGCCGGCCGATCGCGCGTTCGTGGATTGCACGCTGAAGTTTTCCGATCCGGCGGTGGGGCTGATCAGCACCGACGGATCGCACGCGATGGTGCTCGACCCCGAGAATCCACGGCTGGTGAAGACGCCGCCCTTCCCCGCGGCCGGCGCGGGATTGTCGCTCGAGCGCACGATCGAGATCGAGTACGACCCCGCGCAGCCCGACGTCGCGGACGCGGTGGTGAGCGAAACCGATACGTTCGACGTGCTGCTGGGGCCCACGCTGCGCATCGTCCTCAGCGGCGGCTCGGCCGCGGAACGCAAGAAAGCGCTGGCCGTGACGCTGGGGCGCCATGTGGCAAGCCGGATCACGCTGGACGAGGTGCGCATCGAGGGGATGACCGAGCCCGAGGAGCCGCTAGTGTTGCATCTGAAATATCGCGTGCCGCGAGCGCTGCGGCGCAGCGCGGGCGACGTGTTCACGGGCACGCTGCCCGCGCCGTGGGAGGAGTGGTGGGCCGAGGTCAACCCGGTCGAGAATCGCAGCACGCCGTTCAAGCTGCGGCCGGGGCGTTTCAATGCGGAGCTGGCCGTGAAGACGCCGCCGAAGTTCGAGGTGGTGACGGCCGGCGCCATCGCGGCGAGCGACGGCGACGCGACGCACCTGCACTGGAGCCTTCAGGACGCGAGCGCGGTCGGCGGGCGACAGCGGCGCCGAGGCGGGTTGGCGTCGCAAAATCGAAATACGGCAAGCGGGCGGCGCCTATCCAGCAGAAGGATACGCGCGCTATGTCGACGAATCGGAGCGCGTGCTGGAAGCGATCAAACAGCCGATCACGCTACGGCTTCGCGCCGAGTGATGGACTCTCAGCGCGCTTGCGTCGCCGGCCGGCGAGCACGCGGCGGATGAACTTCTCGCTTGCGGATATCGGTACGGCCCAGGCGCGCAAGAGTTTCACGCCAGGCGCGCGGCATAGTCAGATGGTTTGTTTGGCACGGGTGCTCCTAGCTCCGGCGGGCACATGAGGACCACCCCTACTAGGGCGTCGTTGTGCTTGCTGCCACGATGGCCGTCTGTTACGGCTAGGCCGTTCGAACAGCAATCCACTGGTCTTTCGCCCGGGGGCGACGCTAGCTACAATCCCGCCCCGCATTTATGGCGGGATCGTCACCGCCGCAACGCTGCAAACGTCGCGCATCACGACAGGAGTCTCCATGGACGAGCAAGGCAGCCGGCCAGTTTGGGCGGTGATCCTGATGGCAGCGGCGCCACTTGTGGCAATCGCGGCGCTGGTGGCGTCGCTCCGCAGCGGAGACCGGTCGCTTTCGAGCCACGACGCGGACACAGCTGGGCGCGCGCAATCCGCTGAGTCGGCCGCAGCCGCGCGCGGCGAGCCGTCGTTGACGGCTCCGGCACAGGTCGAAGAGAAGGATGTCGAATTGGGAACGGTCGCCGCGAACTCCGGGGACGTTGAACGATTCGAGCGATTCAACTTCCACTTTGCGCATCCCAACGGTTCGTGGCTTCGACTGCAGTCCAACGCGGTGGCTCCGGAGGCCGCGCTAACCTTTGTGCGCGGCGGTCCGCGTACGCTGTTCTACATCATTACCGAGTCGCTCGGAGTTGAAGCGAACTTGGGCCCCGTCGAGTTGTACGACGCGGTGCGTTACAATGCTCTGAAGCACGCAGAGGACGCGACGTTTACCGCGGGGCGCCAGCGCACAGTCGCAGGCGTCGAGGGGATCGTCCTCGAATCGGAGACGCTCAAGGACGGCACTCGCACCAAAACGCGGTTCTGGGTGGGCGCCCACGGCGGGGTGACTTACCAGCTCGTGGCTCAATGCGATGCGGCGGCCAGCGATCTGCTCGAGAAGCGGCATGAGGAAATGCTCGCGTGCTTCTCGCTCATCGACCCGCAGCACATGGTGCATGTGCGCGGGCAGCGCGGCGTCGAGACATTCGAATCGGCGGCGTTCGGCTACCGCCTGGATCTAGCGCGCGATGGGTGGACGCCGCTGAAAGCGAACGTCACCGAGGTGAAGGCCGCCGAATACGCCGCGTCATGGGGAGACATGAAGGCGACATTCGTCGTCAATTCTCTTGTCTTGCCCGCGGACGACGTGCCGCTGGAGGATCTGGCGCGCCTCTTTCTCAACATGTGGTGCCCCGACCCCGATTCAGGCGATCTTCCCGAGCTGCGGCCGCTGGCCGATGGCTCGCACGGCGCCGGGTTCACCCGCACGCTTCAGCGCACTTCCGGCACGATTATCGACCTGCGTGGACGCGTCTACCAGCGCGGCCGTTTGGTCCATTTCGTGGCCGGCATAGCGGTGGATGGCAGCGACAAGATCTTTTCGCTCATTGATCGCGGATTGAATTCGTTCGAACTGTTGGAGCCTCAGTCGCCCACGAACTCCGTGGGAACCGAAACGCAGCAGCAGCTCCGTGCGGGGCTCATCACGGCGCTCGGAATCATGGCGGGCAAGCGCGAGAACTTGACGCTGGCAGGCGCGTGCTACGCGGAGGCGGTCGCGCTCTGTCCCAGCGATCACGAGCTGCTGGGCCAATGCCTCGCCCTGTTGCTCGAGGCCGGCGCGACCGAGGAGGCACTCAAGGTGCTCGACGGGCAGGTCAAGGCCCACCCGGAAGACTTTGAGATGCAGCTGATCTACGCCGAGCTCCTGTCGAAGAGCAACCGCCGCGACGAGGCGGTGCAGGTCTACGAGAAGTTTCTGGCCGACGGTTGTTCCAATCTCGCCGTGCTTCGCAACCTCATCGCGCTTTATCTGGACGTGGACGAGGTGGACAAGGCGCTCGCGGCCTGCGACGCGTTTGTGCAAGACGAACCCACGCCATTGGTCGATCGATGGCGGGGGCAGCTGTATTCGCGCGCAGGAAGGCACGATGAGGCGATCGCCGTCATGCAGCGCCTCTGCGACGCCGAACCTGACGACCCTCAGGCGCGGAACGATTTGGCCGACTCGCTCGTCGGCGCCGAGAGGTACGCCGAGGCGCTGGCACTGACGGCCCAGGCCATCGACGAGGGCCGCGCGGACGACTGCGCCTACGTCACGCGCGGCGTCTGCCAAATGAAAATGAAATCCTTCAGGGACGCTAAGCAGTCCTTCGAGCAGGCCGCCGCCATCAATCCGGCAAGCGAAGACGCACGCGATGGAATTGCCGTGGCCTCGGCAATGCTCGGACAGGGCGACAACTCGGCGTTGCGTTCGGCGATTGAAGCGGTCGCGATTCCGCCGGAAATTGCCGCGCGTCTGGCCGAGCTGCCGCCGCCGGCGCACTCGGCCGACGACTTTGGAGCCTACGAAGTCTATCGAGTGACGGGCTACTGGTACGTTCCCGGGCGGCCTCGCAAGGAAACGACGTATCGCAAAATCAAACTGCTGCGTCAGGAGGGCGTTGCGCGCTACAAGAAGCTCCAGTTTGAGTTCAATCCGCTCGCGCAGCGAGCGTATGTCAATCGTCTCGCCGTGTTCGACGCCGACGGCCGGCTGGTCGCCCAGGGGAACGTCGACGAGTATTTCATGGTCGATTCCAACGATGAATTCAGCCCCGGCAAATCGGTCGTCAGCGTCCCCGTCGCCTCGTTGCGGCCGGGATGCACGTTGGAATTCGTGTACACCGTCGAGTCGGCAGGGCCGGATGACGAGTTCGGATTCGAGGAAGTGCAACTTTCGTCCGAAGCGCCGACGCAGGCCGCGGGGGTGTTTGTGACGGGAGCCGTCGAACGCATCGGACACGCCAGTACGGGGCCCCTGCTGCACACGTCGCGCGATGGCGCTGTTTATTGCGGCGTCACGGACCCACCGCTGTATCTTTGGGAAGCGCGGCAGGCGCCTCGGGAGACGTTCCTTCCGATCGTGACGCTCTCGGATGCGGACGCGACCTGGGAGAGCGAGGGCGCGGATTACCTCGACGACATGAAGGACCAGTTGGTGCCCGACCCTCAGATCGAGCAGCTCGCCGGCGAGATCACTGCAGGACTCGCGACGAATGAGCTGAAAATCGCCGCGCTCGCGGGCTACGTGCAGAAGCAGATCACCTACCAGGCCATCGAATTCGGCGTGCGCGGAGTCATACCCAATGCAGCGTGCAAGACGTTGGAGTTGCGCTACGGTGACTGCAAGGACCACTCGGTGCTGCTCAAGCAGCTGCTCAACGCCGCAGGGATCGCCGCGGAGCTCACGCTGATTCGGACAGACGGCAACGTCGCCGTCAATCTGCCGACGCTCGACCAATTCGATCACGTGGTGGTCGTTATCCCGCCGCAAACGGCGGAAGGACGGCCCACATTCTTGGACTGCACGACGAAGCACTCAGATCCAGCGTGGCCCATCCATGCTCACTACGACGGCCAGCAGGCGTTCGTCTTGGATCCGCGATCGCCGCGGCTTGTGGTCGTGCCGCCGCCGGCCGAGGGCTACCGAATCACCTGCCGCCGCGACGTGCAGATCGCCTTTGAGAATCCGAACGATGACACGGCGCACATCATCGTCCGCGAGGACCTTCTGTTCGGCGACGGCCCCGCCGGATCCATTCGGGAGGCGTTGGCGCAATACGAGCCTCGGGACCGGCTCAAGGCTGTTGCCGATCTGCTGCTGAAGAACGATCGCGTGCGCCTGTCGACGGCCGACCTGACGAACTTCGACGATCCGGCCGCGCCGCTGGTGGTCCATTTGGAGTACCGAATCGACGACGCGTTTCATCAGGCGGACGGCCCGAGCGGACTGCTGGTAGGCAGCGCCCCGCGGCCGTGGGAAACGCTTTGGATCGCCGCCGATGATTTGCCGCAGCGGACGACGCCCTTTCAGCTCCGGCCGTTCGAAGTCGAGACGACGGTGACGTTCACCATGCCGCCGGGATATCGCATGCGACAACCGGCAGCGAGCCAATCGGCGCAGGGGAATCGATTTGTCATGTGGTCTGTGGCGTCGGACCCGAGCACAACCTGCGCCGTGTTCCGCGTCCGACAGATGCCAGGAAGGTCGGCCGCCGCGGACTACGCATCGTATTTCGACGAGACGCGCCGCGTGCTCGCCGTCATGGAGAAGCCTGTGCAGGTCGAGACCATTCGCCGATAGGGCAACGCGGGCGGCAGAAATGGCATGGCGCCAGGCAGCGTCGAGAATGCAGGCGCCGGTCCGTCGTCAAAATCGCGAGCGTATTGGGATGCTCACTGCCAGGCGGCCGCGTCTTCGCCGTCCAGGCGGAGCGTGAGGCACTTGGCACTGCCGCCGGCTTTGACGAATTCGCCCAGCGGCGTCGCAGCGGGTGTGAATCCTGACGCTTGCAAGGCGGCGTGAAGTTTGGGGCAGCCGTCGTTGGTGACAACAGCGCGGCCGAGGACGACAGCGTTGCACGCGAAGCTGCGGGCTTCCTCCTCGGCGACTTCGATGAGCGTGGGAATGTTCGCGGCCAGGACGCGGCGGCCGTAGTCGTCGAATGCGGGCGGGAAGTAGATTGCCGCGCCGACCGCGAGCGGGCAGAAGCACGTGTCGAGGTGGTAGTAGTAGGGATCGACCAGCTCGAGCGGCAGGACGCGCACGCCGAGCGACGCGGCGATTTCCTGGTGGCCGCGGGCGTCGCTGCGCAGGCGATAGCCGGCGTAGAGCGTGTCGCCGCAGAACAGGGCGTCGCCGGCGCCCTCGAACGAGCAACCCGCGGGCGTTTCGAGGCACTCGTAGCCGTGCTCGGCGAGCCACGCGCGGAAGTGCGCCTCCTCGCCCTGCCGCTGCGGATGGCGGAAGTGCGAGACGACGGCCCGCTGGCCGTAAACGAGCGCCGCGTTGGCGGTGAACACCATGTCGGGCAGGCCCTCGACGGGCGCCACTTCGGAGACTCTCGCGCCGGCCTCGACGAGCAGGTCGTACAGCGCCCGCCATTGCTCGCCAGCAAGCCTGTGGTCAGCCTTCCGCTCGGTGCTCATCCAGGGATTGATTTCGTACTCAATCCCGTAAAACACGGGCGGGCACATGAGGATATGGGGCGTGGTTGCCATCCTAAGAAGCCGCTTTCGGAATTGCCCGCGAAATACGCGAAAGGGCGCTAAAAAAAGAATTAGGAAAAGAAAGAGACGCGAGTAAACAGTCCGCATAAGAAGAAACGAGGCATCGACAATTCTCTTCTCCCTTTTTCGCGTCCTTTCGCGTGTTTCGCGGGCCTACTCTGCCAAGCGTTGCACTTCGCCGACGAGCGCGCGGAGGAACGGTTCGACGTCGGTCACTAGGCCCACCGTTTGGAAGCTGCCGCGGTCGTTCAGTTTGATCACCGTCGACGGATTGATGTCGACGCATACGACCTTCACCGTCGCGGGAAGCAGGTTTCCCACGGCGACGGAGTGCAGCGTGGTGGCGATCATGAGGCAGAACGTGACGTCGCGCACCATGCCGCGCATGATGCGCTGGCACTCGAGCGCGTCGGTCACCACGTCGGGCAGCGGGCCGTCGTCCCGGATGCTGCCGGACAGGTGCACGCCGACGCCGTGGCGCACGCAGTCGTGCATGATGCCGCTCTTGAGCATACCGGACTCGACCGCGGCGGCGATCGACCCCGCGCGGCGGATGCGATTGATCGCCCGCAAGTGGTGTTCGTGCCCGGCGTCGACGATCGTACCTTCGCTCAGGTTGACGCCCAGGCTCGTGCCGAACAGGGCCTGCTCGATGTCGTGCGTGGCGAGCGCGTTCCCCGCGAACAGTTTGTGGATGTAGCCGTCGCGAATGAGCTGGCTCACCAGCGGGCCGCTGCCGGTGTGAACGATCGCGGGGCCGCCGACGAGCAGCGTGCGGCCCGGCCCGTTGCGGTTGGCGAACAGCTGCCGCGCGATCTCGCGGATGACGACGCCCTTGGGCTTCTCCGTGGAAACCGCGCTGTTCATGAACGCGAAGGCGTGCCCCTGCTCCTGCCGCTCCAGGGGGAACACGCGCACGCCGAGGTGGCCGACCACTACGTTCATGCCCCGCTTCACGTCGGACATCGCGACGCAGCGGGCCGCGGCCTCGGCGCCCTGCCCTTCGATCACGACGCCGCAATCCATCTCCTGCTCGGCGACGCCGTGCCAGTGGCCGGCCAGCCGCACTTCGGTGCGCTGGTTCGTGGAGCTGTAGAATCCCTCAGGGAAGGCCCCGTCCATGTCGGCGGCCTGCAGCCGCGCGTCGCTGCCATCGACGGGCACGGCGCCGTGATCGGCAATGTGAGCGAGGATCGCCGCGAGGGCCTCCTCCGAATCGGCCGCGACCTCGATCCGCGCGAAGCTGGGGTCGCGGCGGTCCTGGCCGACGGCGATGTCCTTGATACGGAACCGCCCGCCGGCGGCGGTGATGCCGTCGAGCACCTTCGGCAGAATGAGGCTGTCGATAATGTGGCCGCGAACCTCGACGTCCTCGACGGCGTCGTCGGGACCGCCGCGGTCGTCCTGCGGGGTGGGTGGGCTCATGGGGGCATTCTACGCGGCGGCGGTTGCTTCGCAGAGGCCGCCTTGGCAGGCGTGAAACAGTGCTATGCCGTCTCGCCCCAGAGGCTTATATTGAATGACTTAGCCGGCGACCGCGTCGGCCTATGCAATCACCCGGCGCGCGGGGCGCCAAGCGCGACGCAACGCGCGGCCCGACCCCGCAGCGCCTCCTCGCCACTCATTACCTGCAGCCATGGACGAAAAGAAACCGACGTCGTCGTGGGACGACCTGATTCAGGAAATCGGCGCCCAACCGGCCGCCGACGCGCTCGAACGCCGCCGCCCGGCGATCGAAAACACGTTCGACCCGCCGCCCGCAGCCCCGGCGGCGCCGCCTAAGGCCAAGCCGGGCAACTGGAACGCCCTGGCGAACGACCTGGGCATCGAAGTGCCGCCCGAAGTGCAACGACCTGTACCGGCGCCACCTGCCCCGCCAGCGGCGAAGAACCCGCGAACGGCGCGGCCGCCCGCGAAGGCTCCCGCCGAACCGCCGGCCAAGCCCGCCACACCCGGCGCCATCGAAGCGACGTTCGCGGCGATCGAGCCAATCGAGTCCGAGTTCGCCGACATCGTCGAGGACGAGATTGCGGACATCGATTTTTCCGACGGCGACGAGATCCTCTTCGAGGATGACGACGACGACAGCGATCTCGAAGCCGGCATGCCGGACGACGACAGCGACGAGTTTGACGACGATGACGAGTTGGACAGCGACTCGGACGAAGAAGACGCGGAAGACGACGATCGTCTGGGGGACGACGGCGAGGGTGACGAACTGCCTCCGTCGGCGCTCTCGGGCGAAGCGGCCCGCAGCGCGTTTGAGGCGCTGTTTCAGGCCGGGTCGTTCGGCGCGGCTGGCGGTCCGCCACGGCAATCCCAGCCACCGCGGCAGGCTCAGCCGCCGCGCGAGCGCGGTCGCTCGGAGCGTGCTCCTGCCGATCGGGCCCCGGCCGATAGGACCCCTGCCGAAGACGATTTGTTTGATGACCGCGGCCGCCCGCCGCGGCAGCCGAGCCGCGAACCTCGCGAGGCGCGTCCCGCTCGGCCTGCCGCTCCATCGCGCGGCGGCGACCGTGACCGCGACCGTGATGCAGGCGGCGCCCCGGCCCGCGGGCCGCGACGCGAACGCGCAGGCGCCGATGACGCCGGCGCTGTGCGCGGTCGGCCGAGCGAAGGCGAATCCAGTGAAGCTCCCGCGGCAGGTGACGCGGGCGAGGGCGATCGGCCTCCTCGGCGCCGCCGGAGGCGCGGGGGACGCGGTCGCGGCGGTTCACGCGCTGAGGAAGGGCCGCGCCGCGACGAAAAGCCCGCCGACGCCGAGGCCGAGGATTGGGGACTCGCTGACGATGCCGACCGCGAGGGCGGCGATCTTGGCGACGAAGCCGCTCGCGAGGGCGGCGAACCGGGCGCCGGCGAGGATCGCGGCGATCGCCCGCGGCGCCGCCGTTCGCGCCGTGGCCGGGGCCGCGGGGCCGACGAAGGGTCCACGGAATCGCGTGAAGAGACGCCCGCCGGGTCGTCCCGCGAAGCGCGCCCGCCACGCGAGTCGCGCCCGCCGACCCGCAATGGCCGACCGGCGAGACCGCCGGTCGCTGCGGTCGACGACGATGACGACGATGATGACGACGCCGACGATCTCGTGTCGCTCTCGACGCCCGAGGACGATGATGACGACGCCGGCGCGGGCGGCGCCAGCCACAAGAGCATTCCGTCGTGGGCGGAGGCGATCGGCGTGATGGTCGACGTGAATATGACGTCGCGGAAGAACGCGCCGCAGCGGCCCGGTTCGCGCGGCGGTCGCGACGGCGGCGGCGGAGGTCGCGGACGCGGGCGAGGCGGTCGTGGTCGAAGCGGCGGTGGCGGCGGACGTGAAGGCGGCGGCGGTGGTCGTCGGCCGTCGTAGTTCGATGTAACGAATCGGCAGCGTTGAGCCATGCCCGCCGCAGTTGAGACCATCGTCGGCAATGTTGTGGACCTTGCCGCCCGGCGGGTGTTCCCCGGCGCTGTGACGATCGAGAAAGGCCGCATCGCGCGCATTGAGCCGACGACGAAGCCGGTCGACGGCTTCCTCCTGCCGGGCTTCATCGACGCGCACGTGCATGTCGAAAGCTCGATGCTCGTGCCGACCGAGTTCGCCCGCGCGGCGATCGTTCACGGCACGGTGGCGACGGTGAGCGACCCGCACGAGATCGGCAACGTCCTCGGCGTCGCGGGCGTCGAGTACATGCTGGAGAACGCCGCGAAGTCGCCCTTCAAGTTCTACTTTGGCGCCCCGTCGTGCGTGCCGGCGACCACGTTCGAGACGGCCGGCGCCGCAATTTCGGTCGCCGAGGTCGAGCGGCTGCTCGACGACCCGCGGATTCGCTACCTCAGCGAGATGATGAACTTTCCCGGCGTGCTGGGCGGCGATCCCGACTGCCTGGCAAAGATTCGCGCGGCCCAGGCGCGGGGCAAGCGCGTCGACGGCCACGCCCCGGGCCTGCGCGGCGCCGAGGCGGCCCGCTACGTCGCCGCCGGCATGACCACCGATCACGAGTGCTTCACCAAGGAGGAGGCGCTCGACAAGATCGCGGCTGGCTGCAAAATCTCGATCCGCGAGGGCTCCGCGGCCCGCAACTTCGACGCGCTCTACACACTGCTGGCCGAGCATCCCGCGATGACGATGCTGTGCAGCGACGACAAGCATCCCGATGAGTTGCTCGCCGGGCACATCAACGGCCTCGTGCGGCGGGCCGTTGAGCGAGGCGTCGACGTGTTCGACGCACTGCAAGCCGCGTGCGTCAACCCGGTCGAGCACTACGGCCTCGACGT
>JANOIK010000662.1:0-36366 GCA_031407585.1 Planctomycetota bacterium
CGCCTGCTGCTGCCGGCTGGGCGCTCACTACGCCGGCGGCGACGCCGCGACAGTCGAGCGGCTGACCGCCTTCGGCCGGCATTTGGGGAACGCGTTCCAGATTATCGACGACCTGCTCGACCTCGAGGGCGAAGAACAAACGACCGGGAAATCGCTCGGCACGGACCTGGCTCACCGCAAGATGACGCTGCCGCTCATCCTGCTGCGCGACCAACTGGGAAAAACCGAAGCGGCACGGCTGCAAGCCCTCTACGAAGAACCCGACGCGGGGCACGGCGCGCTGCTGTACGACTGGCTGGAGGAATCGGGCGCCCTCCGCGCGGCCCGCACGACGGCCGAGGAACTCGCCGCCGCCGCCGCTGCGGAGCTCGGCGATTTGCCGGCGACGCCGGCGCGGCGGACGCTGGAAGAACTCACTCGGTTCGTGGTCGCTCGTCAGGGGTGATCAGAGAATTCCGCGGTGATTCGTGTGGCGATCGACTCCGCGTCGGCGTCCTCCGCGACGTCGACCCAACGGCACTCCGACAGGCTGCGATACCACACGCCCTGCCGTTTCGCGAACTGCCGCGTGCGCGTCATGATCCGCGCGGTCATCGTCGCTTCGTCGAACACGCCCGCGAGAAAATCCATCACCTCCCGATAACCCACGGCCTGGCTCGCCGTGCGACCCAACGTGCGTCCTCCGGTGGTGAGCTGCCGCACCTCGTCGACCAGCCCGCGGGCGAGCATCTCCTCGACCCGCGCGTTGATGCGCCGATGCTGCTCCTCGCGCGGCCGGCGCAGTACGAACACGCGCCGCTCGTGCGCGGGTCGGCCTTCGTCGAACTCGAGCTGCTGGTGGCTGATCGGCTGCCCCGTGGCGCGGTAAACCTCAAGGGCGCGAATGAGCCGTCGCGTATCGTTGGGGTGAATCGTCGAGGCTGCGAGCGGGTCGATCTGTTCCAAGTGGGCGTGTAGCGCGGCACTGCCGACTTCCTCGACCTCGCGTTCGATCTCCTGCCTCAGCGCCCAGTTGGCGGGCGGGCCCTCGAACAGGCCGCGCAGGAGCGCCTTGAGATACAGCGGCGTTCCGCCGACGAACAGCACTTCGCGCCCTCGGCCGCGAATCTCCCCCACCTTGGCGTGAGCGGCGTCGAGATACTGCGCGACGCTGAAGTCCTCGTCTGGCTCGACGATGTCGATGAGGTGGTGCGGAACGCTGGCCCGCTCCTCGGCCGATGGCTTCGCCGTGCCGATGTCCATGCCGCGGTAGATGGCCATGGAGTCGAGCGAAATGATCTCGGCGCCGAGGGAGCGAGCCAGCGCAATCCCCACGGCCGTTTTGCCTGAAGCGGTGGCCCCGGTGAGAAACCAGCAATCTGCCGCGGGTAAGTCGTGCTGCACCGTCGCCTCAGGTTTGCGAGCCAATTGCCACGCGCCGCGCGGCTGCCTAAACTACGGGATTACGCATTTCCCGCCGACTGATTGTGGGGCGTGCGCCTTCGCGAGGGAAGGCGTGCCGCCAAAGACTCAACCGCCATGCGACCGCTCGATCAACTCGAACAGACGATTGCCGAGCGCCAAGCCGTGGCGGCCAGCGAGCGGTCGTACACGGCCAAGCTGCTCGCGGGCGGCGTGGCCAAGATCAGCGAGAAAATTACCGAAGAAGCGGCCGAGACGATCGAAGCCGCCGCCGAGCCGGGCGAGGACGGCCGGCTGCGCACCGTGTGCGAGGCCGCCGATCTGGTTTACCACCTGCTGGTTCTGCTGCGAGCGAAAAACATCCAACTTTCCGAAGTCGAAGCCGAACTCGCCCGGCGGTTTGGCATGTCCGGTCTGGAAGAAAAGGCATCTCGTACGGAACGGTAAGGGATTAACCGCCAAGGACGCCAAGGGAAAAAAACAAGGTAACCACGACGACACGACGAAGACAGATCGTGTAAGCCCCCGGCTCTTGTCGTCGTGGCGAAAATCCATCGAACTGTATTTCTCCGACCTTGGCGTCCTTGGCGTCCTTGGC
The DNA here is from genome assembly GCA_031407585.1 of Planctomycetota bacterium. Lineage (GTDB taxonomy): Bacteria > Planctomycetota > Planctomycetia > Pirellulales > Lacipirellulaceae > Lacipirellula. The sequence goes on from JANOIK010000662.1 coordinate 2,000, forward strand.
GGTTCCATCTCCCCGCTAACGACAAATCTCGTGGCCGAAAACCTTCGCATCGGCGTTCCCAGCAAGGGGCGCCTCTCTGAAATCTCCAGCGAGCTTCTCGCCGAGGCGGGGCTTAGCTTCCGTCGGCAGGAGCGTAGCCTGTTTGCGCGGGTGCGCGACATGCCGATCGACGTCACGTTTCTCCGCACGGACGACATTCCCGTCCTCTGTGCTGAAGGGGCGATTGATCTCGGCATCACGGGCAGCGACCTGGTGGCCGAGAGCGGCGCCACCGTCGTCACGCGGCTCAACCTGGGCGTGGGCTCGTGCCGCCTCGCGATGTGCATTCCGGTCGACAGCGAGGTGAAGCGGCCGGTCGACCTCGACGGGAAGCGCGTCGCCACGAGCTTCCCGCACGTCACCACCGCATTTCTCGCCAAGCACAAGGCGGAGCCGCACATCGTGCACCTCACGGGGTCGGTCGAAGTGATGATCGCCCTGGGCGTCGCCGATGCGATTGTCGACTTGGTCGAGACCGGCAGCACGCTGGCCGCCAATCGGCTGCAGGTGCTCGCCGAAATTGGGCGGTACGAAACGGTGCTCATCCAGAACCCCGCCACGCCGCACGGGCACATCGCCGATCGCGTGACGCGGCGGCTCGAAGGCGTGGTGATCGCCCGCGCGTGGTCGCTGCTAGAGTACAACGTGCCCGAGGGGAAGCTGGCCGAGGCCGAGCAGATCACGCCGGGTTACAACTCGCCGACGGTCAATCGGCTGGAGCAAGCGGGCTGGTGCAGCGTCCGGGCGATGGTGAAGCGGAGCGATGTGATCCAGATCATGGAGCAGCTCGAGCAGCTCGGCGCCACCGCGATTCTCGAGACGGCCATCAGCAACTGCCGGCTGTAGTCGCCGTAGGTCAGGCTTTCTAGCCTGACGCGCGTCAGACAAGAAAGCCTGACCTACACGCCAGCACTGCCAGCACCCAATTCGCTTGCGGCTTGGCGCCCTGGCGGCGTAAACTTCGCCGCTTTTCTGCGCCCACGCCACGGCCCCGGTTTGAGTTTCGCCACGTATGCGCCTCCACGCGCTCATCGCCGTGCTTCTCGCGTCCGCCGCGCTCGTCGGCTGCAGTCCCGTCACGAAAATGCTCGTGCCCTCGAATGTGCGCAACTGGGAGCCCGACCAGGCGGTGCTTCCCTACGCCGAGTTTCGCGGCGGGCAGATGGTCGTTCACAACGTGCGCGACTGCCGTTACCTGAACGAGGACACGTTCGTGGTCCAGCATCACGACCGGACGTACAACCTCGCCGACCTGCGCCGCGTGGACTTCATCATCGCACCGTTCACCGGCATGCCGCGGCTGGCCCACACGATGCTTAGCTTCGAGTTCGCCCCGCCCGCCGGGTCGCCGCCCGACGCGCCGCCGCAGCATCTTGCCTGCAGCATCGAGATTCGCAAGGAGAAGGGCGAGACCTACGCCGCGTGGAAAGGCAGTGCACGCCAGTACGAGTTGATGTACGTCCTGGCCGAGGAGCGCGACGTGGTGGAGCTGCGCACCAACCACCGCGGCGAGGATGTGTACCTCTACCGCACGACCGCGACGCCAGACCAGGCTCGCATGCTGTTGGTCGACGTGCTCGGGCGCACGAACGAGCTGGCCAGCCGGCCGGAGTTCTACGAGACTTTCACGAACAACTGCACCACCAACCTCGTGCGGCACGTGAACCGCATCTCGCCGAATCGCCTGACGTACGACTACCGCGTGTTGCTTCCCGGGTACAGCGACAAGATGGCGTTCGACGAAGGCCTGATCGAGCCGCACGGCACGTTCGAGGAAACGAAGATTGCCGCGTATCTCAACGCTCGAGCCATCGCGGCTGCGGGGCGGGAAGATTTCTCCCAAGTTATTCGCCGCTAGGGCGAATACGAGCCCGTACACGAAGCTGCCAGCTTCGTGGAGACCTCGCTTCGCAAGCGTACCGCGTGTTGCTTGCAGCGCCCTGCACGCCTTCCGATAATGGACCCATGCCCAATCCCATCTCCCCGCAACGCCAAATCCTGCATAGAGTCGGCCTGATCATTGCGGGCCTCGGCGTGCTGAGTTTTCTCTCGGTGTTCGTCACGGCCGCGTTTGGCATCGGCAGTGAAGGTACGGCCTCGCAACGGGCCGTCGGCGGATTTCTCATGATCATCGCAGGCGGCGCCATGAGCACACTCGCCAGGGGTGGACCCGCAGGCGTGGGCCTCTTGCTCGACCCCGAGCGAGCGCGCAAAGATCTAGAACCCTGGGCTCGCCTGAGTGGCGGCCTCAAGAAGGACGAACTCGACGAAATGGGCATCAACATCCCCGCTATCGTCGAGTCGCTCGCGGGTCGCACGACTTCCACGGGCGAGTCGTTCGAACAGCGCCTTCGCGGTCTCCACGCCCTCTACAAAGACGGCATCCTGAGCGAGGCGGAATATCAACGCGAGAAGCAAGAGCTGCTGAACCAGGCGTGACGAGCGACGCCCTCCCGTAGACGGTCGCACCACGTCTCGATTCGGTCAATTGGCCCTTTGCTCCGGCGCTCTCTCACTCCCCAATCACCTTGACCAGCACGCGCTTCCGCCGGCCGCCGTCGAACTCGTAGTAAAAAATGTGCTCCCACGGCCCAAGGTGCAGCTTTCCGTCGGTGATCGCGACGACGACCTCGCGGCCCATGATCTGTCGCTTGTGGTGGGCGTCGGCGTTGTCCTCGCCCGTGCGGTTGTGGTGGTACCGCTGTGGCGAGGGGTCGAACGGCGCCAGCTCCTCGAGCCACTTGTCGTAATCGCGATGCAGTCCCGGCTCGTTGTCGTTGATGAACACGCTAGCGGTGATGTGCATCGCGTTGACGAGCACGAGGCCTTCCTGCACGCCGCTGTCGGCGACCAGACGCGACACGTCGTCGTGAATCGACACGATCGCCCGCCGCGTTGGGATGTTCATCCACAGTTCTTGCGTTAGTGACTTCACGGTGACGCTCCGCGCGACGAAAGTGGGCTTGCAGCCTGACAACGCCGCGCCCGCCGTCATTATCGACCGCGTACCGCAAGGCGCCAGGCGCGCCTTTCTCCCTTATCCGCACGGAATAAACCCGCTTGGTCGCCGCAGCCGGGTACAATACATCGTGGACGGGAGAGTCTTCTCTCTTTAGACCGATGTCGCGGCCGATTGGTCGATTCCCTTTCCCGGCGCCCCTCTTCTCTTTGGCGCCGACGCTCTTCGGCACCCTTCTCTTTGGGGGAATCCACCTATGTTTGGCGGCAATCAGGCGGCTGACAATGTGCTCTTGAAAACGGTCAACCAGCGGCTTCAACGGGGCGGCGGGGGCTCGCAGTCCCGCATCTCGGCCACGGTTTCGCAGGGCTCGGTCACGCTCACCGGCAACCTGCAGTACGACGCCCAGCGCAGCCCGTTGTTGAAATCGGTTGCGCGCATCGCCGGCGTTCGCCGCGTGATCGACCAGCTCAGGGTCAAACCGAAGGCCGCGTATCCGGAGTACGTCCCCGTGCCTAAGGATGCAGTCGAGGCGCCGGTGGAGCTAGCCGCCGAGGCGGCCGCCGCGTCGGAACAAATCCCGCCCGTGGCCTAGGGCCTGCGCATTGAACGGGGCGGCGGACGCACGCGACTGCGAGTTACTGAAAAAACTCGCTGACAACGACGCGGAAATCTCCCAAGATTTCCGGAAACGTGAGTTCATCGACGGCCGTCAATGACTGCACGGGCCGCTCGGCATGGTGCACGGTCACCGTCTCGGTCTCTGGATCGGCGACGCACACGGCACACACGCCAGCGTCTAAATATTCGGCGACTTTCTCGTGGATCCGCGCCCACCGATCGTCGCGGGACTTCACCTCGAACACCAGTTCAGGCGGTTTTGCTGCGTAGAGCCACGGATGTTCCCCCTTGGGAACAGCGGCGTAGCTATAAAACGCAATGTCTGCTCCTCGAACGGAGTCCGGATTGCGATGCGTAATAACTCCGGAATCGTTCGTGAGGACACGACCCAAATTTCGCGCCAACACGTGCGTACGGACACAGTGCGAAATGGCCGCACAAACTTCTCCGTGTCGAAACGAAGGCATGTTCATGGCGACGACCTCTCCGCGCACCAATTCCATCGGAACGCCAGTTTCCGGCAAGCGGGCAAAATCTTCGGCAGTCACGAGTGACTGAACGGTAGCCATGGACGTAGCGCCTCGCACGGGTGATCGGAGTCGTTGCTCCACCGTGAATTATACCTGATAGTCAGCAACAGCACGACGGAAGTTGCCTGCCTGCCAGCTTGCGCTCACGTGCTGAAATACCAGTATTGAATGACCTGCGGCGAGCGCATCGCTATGGACTGCCGCAAGCTCGCGCCCGTGGGCGACAATCTGTGACCGCTTCGCGTCCCACGCGACCCATTGGCCGGCAAACTTTAAAGGCGCCGGCTCCGGACGCTGGGGAAAGCGTGAGCGATATTCGCTTAACGTCATGCGCATCAAAGGGACTCCAAGGTTGTTGCGGCGCCCTACTCCGCTGTCCGCTGAATTGTACCCGGCGCTACTTATTCCGGCGAGCTGACGGCGTCCTCCGTCGGGAAGTTCTCCGGCACGGGGATCGTCACTTCCCCCGTCGCCGCCCACTCCGTGCCGCGAAGGAGCGTGGTGATGAAGCCGACGCACTTCATTGAATAGTCGGCGTGGCCCATGACGGTGTGGAACACGCGGCCGTCGCCGTAGGTGAGCGTCATCAGCATCGGCTCGTCGCGGTCGGTGCCTTCGAACTTCGGATCGGAGTACGCCGTCGCGAGGACCGTCATGTTTTTCGCGGGGCCGCGGAGCGTGTCATACAGCTCGTCGTTGGCGTGCAGCCATTTCGCCGGTAGGCCCTTTGTGATCGGGTGCTCCTTGTCTCGCATGCGAATGACATACTCGTGCTTCGGGCCGTGGTGCCCGCAGCCGCCGGTTGCTTCCACATCGCGCACCAGCTTGTCGTCCTTGAAATACACGTACGGGCCCCAACTCTTGTCGCGGCCGTACCAGCCGCCGATGCCGCAGACTTCGTTGTACTCGGGCCACTGGGCGAACGAGTTGTTCGCGGCGTGCACCGCGACGAACCCGCCGCCGCCGCGGATGTAGTCGAGAAAGTCCTTCTGTAGCTCAGCGTTCGGCAGCGTCTGGCTGTTGTAGTTGCTCAGGACGACGTCGTAGTCCTTGAACGCGGGGCGAAATTTGCTTGCCTCGTCGCCTCCCGCCTCTGGAAACGTCGCCACCTCCGCCTCGAACCGTCCCGACCCCTCCAGAATGCGCACGAGCAGCGGCGTCGTCGTCTGCCAATCGTGATGCATATTCTCGCCATCGAGAATCAGCACCCGTAGCTTGTCCGCCGCCGGCGCGCCGTCAGTTCGCCTCGAGGCCATCGTCCCCATCGCCAGCACCACGCACGCCGTTAGAAAGAGTCGCATCACAACCTCGCGGACTAAGAACTGTTGAAGAGCCTCAAGCTAGGTCGATTCTAGGCGTGGTGCAGGGGCTGCCGCCAGTCTGCCGCGCTGATGTCACTGAACTTGACTGCGGCGTGACCCGAAGCGAGCCGGCCGTCGCGCCAAAAATCCCATTGCCCCCGCGATCAGCGCCCAGCCTCCTGGTTCCGGCACCGCAGTGAAGTGAATCCGGTCGAGTCCGTAGCCGTCCTGACTCTTCTGATTATGCAATTGAACTTGCGTGAAAGGCGTCCCCGAGATGATCCCAAAGAACGCCTGATTGCCGTTGGATCGCATGCCTGTCAGGACCATGGCCGCGTCGCCGCCATTGGTCGTCAGCGATAGCTGATTGGGGCCAGTAGCGGTATCCAGTGCATCGGTGATGGTGAACCCGAACGAACTGACCAAATGGTTGAAGGAAAAAACGATGGTTTCTGTATTGCCGGTAGAGCCGCCGCCGTTGTGCGAGCGGGCATAAACCCACTTCGAGCCGTGCGTCGCGAACTGCCCCTCGGTCGCAAAATTAAATCCCGTCAGCGTGTCGAACGCCTGGGTTGTGGGGCCGCTGTGGGACAGCGTGAAACCGGCCAGCGTCAGCGCTTCCACAGTTCCGACCGTATTGGTCGGCGCTAAATCTTCGAAACTCTCAAAACTCAGCGGGCCGGCGGCGGAGAGGAAACTGGCCTCACTAGTAAACGTGGTCGCCGCATGCGCGGACCCCGAGACAAGGATCAGAGAAACCGCAAGCGGACCGGCGATGGCTGCCCGCCGAAAAGTCACTTGCCGAAGCGCCATGCCGCGGCGGCGAAGGGGGATGCACGTCATTAGCATGTTCCTCTTATTAGGAGTGGGAATTCCGATTCGCGCGAAGCTATGGCATTCACACGACAAAGCCCGGGGACCGAAATTCTCGATGAGGGGGCCATTCCGTTCCGACCACCATCGTAGAAGCCGCTGCGCAAAACTGCAAACCATTGAGGAAATGCCCGTCTGAATAGATGCCGGTCCCTCCGAACTCCGCCGCCGCTCAGCCCGTGTTGGCTCCGCCCTCAAGCTCGCTTACAATAGACCCATCGAATCCACGCAGCCGCCGCGCGATTCGAGCGCCGGCCGCCTGTCTCGCACGCCCGCGCGCCGGTTCTTGGGCTTACGGCGCACTCGTTGATGCAACCATCCAAGCTGCGGCAGCAGATCGCGTGGGAAGCCGCGCGCCTCATGTACCAACGGCAGGAGTCTGAGTACTACCGCGCCAAGATGAAGGCCGCCCACCGGCTGTGCCAGGGTTGGGCCAAGCCGGCCGACCTGCCGTCGAACGCCGAGATTCGCGACCAGGTGCAGCTCTTCGCCCGGCTGCATGAGGGCGACGCCCGCACGCACAACTTGCGCACCATGCGGCTCGCGGCCCTCGCGATGATGGAGCGGCTCGAGCGCTTTCGCCCGCGGCTCATCGGCAGCGTGCTGACCGGGCACATTCGCGCGGGGTCCGACGTCGACATCCACGTGTTCGCCGACAGCGCAGAGAGCGTCGCCCACGCCCTGGAGCAGCATGGCCTGCCGTACGACATCGAGCGTAAGCTCGTCCGCAAGCATGGCGAGGCGCGCACGTTCACGCACATTCGCGTCCCGGCCGAGTACCAGTTCGAGCTCACCGTGTACTCGACCGCGGAGGCGTCGTTCGTGTTCAAGAGCTCGATCACGGGCAAGCCGATCGAGCGGGCGAGCATTGCCGAGCTGCGGCAGTTTTTGGCGGCGGAGTATCCGGAGCTCGATCTCGACGACGCGATGGCCGAGGCCCGCGAGCAGGTCGATCGCTTCCAGGTGTACCAGTCGCTGCTCTTGCCGCTGGAGAATGTGAAGCAGTCGCTCAAGTGGCATCCCGAGGGCGATGCCCTGTACCACAGCCTGCAGGTGTTCGACCTGGCCCGCGACGAACGGCCGTACGACGAGGAGTTCCTGCTCGCAGCACTGCTGCACGATGTGGGGAAGGGCATCGACGGCGAGGACCACGTGGCGGCGGGGCTCGAGGCGCTCGACGGGCTCATCACGGAGCGCACGGCGTGGCTGATCGAGCATCACATGCTCGCCCACCAGGCGTCGGACCAAACACTCGGCCGCCGGGCCCACCGCCGGGTGCGCGAGAGCGAGCACTACGAGGATCTGGTGCTGCTGGGGCAGTGCGATCGCAAAGGCCGGCAGCCGGGCGTCGAAGCGCCGGAGTTGGACGAGGCGCTCGAGTACCTGCGCAACCTGGACGCGACCTTTGGGTAAGAATTCGGATGAACCGCCAAGGACGCCAAGGGGGGAGAAGTAAGAAGGAATTCACCACGACGACACTACGACACGACGGCCGGAGGGGATAAGTCGACCGCGGATTACACGGATTTCACGGATAAGAAAGGGAAAGGACGTCGATCATTGCCTTGATCCGTGTCATCCGCGAAACCCGCGTTCCCTCTCTTTCCGGTATTTCGTCGTGTCGTCGTGCCGTCGTGGTAAAACTCTTCTCTTCTCCCCCCTTGGCGTACTTGGCGGTTCACCTCCCACCGTACGACTTATAGATGTTTGCCAAGTCGTCCGCGGACTTATCGCCGTCGTAGAACAGCACGCGGTAGTGCAGCTTCAACGTCTCGCCTTGCTTGACGGTCGCTTCGCCTTGCTCGCCTTGCTTGGCGTCGTCGTTGGGAAAATCCTTCTCGCCGAACGGGTTCGCCGCGAACAGGCCGTACGTGCGCACGTGCCATCGCGCGGGGTGGCGGAAGCTGTCGGGCATGTCGAACACCGCGATTCCCGCGGGCTTGCCGTCGGCCGGGCCGCTGTAGTCGACCCAATCGGCGCTCATGCCCCATGCGTCACCGTTCTCCTGCCCGCGGCTGTTGCGAATCTTGCCCTTGCCGGGCTCGTCGACCGTCATCGTCGCCGGCACGCGAACCCCGAAGGCGCCTTCCTTCGTGTCGCCGAACGTCACTTCGCCCTCGGTTGCGGTGACGACGATCGTATAGTCGATCCACAAGCCGTTGTCGTCGGCGCCGAACTCGATGGTCCGTTCGTCTTCGCAGACCTTGCCCTTCTCGCTCATCCAGTCGTTCCGCGTCACGAGCTTGCCCGTGGCGCCCGATTCGACCGTCGAGAACTCGCGATGAACGATCTTGTTGCCGGTGTTCGAGCGGTCGCCCGGCTCCAGCCAGAAGTCGAGCCCGTTGACGACGCCGTGCGTGAACCACAGCGAGTCGTGGTGCGGGTGATCCGCGGGCGCCTTGCCGGTCATTTCCAGGCCGCCGGCACTGTGTATCGGCCAGATCATCGGCTGGTGGTCGTGGCTGGTCATGTACTCGGCGAACGGCTTGCCGTCGACGGTCACTTTCACCGTGCCATCGGATTCTTCGAGCTTCACTTCGGCCGCGTGCACGATCGACCCCGCCAAAACACAGAGGACAAAGGCCACGAAGACTGCCGCTCGACTCCGTATCACTCGCATGGCGCGCTGGACTCCACAAAGATGAGGGTGAAGCCGCGTGCGTGAAAATGCCACGGCACGACGGCAGGTGCTTCCGCAGATATATCAGAAACACCGCCGGGCCGCAGGAGGGTGCGGAAACGCAAAAATTAGCGTCGGGAGGGCCGAATTCAAGCCGCGTGGCGTCGGCTCCGGGCCGCGGGCCCCGCCAGCGTGAGGGCGGCCAATGCTGCGAGCATGGCCGTCGTTGGCTCAGGAATGCTCGTCGCTGGCGGCAGGCCGAGCTGCTGTTGCCACAGGAGGAGGTCGTCGCCGTCGGTCATGCGGTCGCCGTTCGCGTCGGAACCCCAGGTGCCGAAGTCAGCCGCCCACTTGTCCAAGTCCGAGGCGCCGGTCGTTCCGTCGGCGGTGAAGTCCGTCGATTGCAGCGTGTCGCCAATCATCGGCCAACCGTCCGGCGCCCACACGAGCGTGCGCCAGTTCAGCTTCGAGGCGCCGTTGTCGCTCCGATCGTAGTAGTGATAGGTGAATATCTCTTGGTTGCTTTCTTCGTAAATGCTGAAGTGCCCCGGCCCGGCGACGGGGCCCGCGTCTGGGCCCGTGGTCGGATCGGCGCCCAGGAACACCGACCCGCCGTTGCTATTCATGTTCACGCCGTTCTTGTCGACGAACGGGCCCGTGGGGCTCGAACTGCGACCCACGCGAATGCTGTAGGTGCTGTTGACGCCCTGGCAGCACGTGCCGTGGTTGACGAACAAGTAGTACTGAGCGTCGTGCTTGTGGAGGTACGCCGCCTCGATTTGGTCCGTCGATTCATTCCGCGCAATAAAGCGGCATCGTGGCGGTCGGCGACAGTCGCATTCCGGTTGTTGGGTTTAACTCGGTAATTCGGATGCCGTTCCAGAACGAACCGAACGTCATCCACATCCGGCCAGTGTCCGGGTCGAGAAAGACGCCGGGGTCGATCGCGTTGTAGTAACCGGGACTCGACTGGTTGTTGTCGGTAACGGAAGTCACCACCGCGCCCTGATCGGTCCACAGATAGTTCGGCGCGGCGGGGTTGAGCGTCGGCGTGGTTCGCAAGCCAATGCCCGACACTTGGCTGCCAAATGTCGACACCGAGTAATACATGTGGTACTCGCCGTCGACGAACACGACGTCCGGCGCCCAGTAGTTCGACGCCGTCGGCACGTGAGCTGCAGCCCACGGAGGAGCCGTGGCGCCAATGATGTCGGGCCCGTTGGACCAGGTGGTAAGATCCGTCGAGGTGCGGGACCGAATGCGCCGCGTCCCCGATGTGCCCGTGTAGTACACGTAGTACGTGCCGTCGACTTTCATGATCCGGGACGGATCATGCACGTTCCGCTGTCCGGCCGTATTGATGGGCCCGGCATCGACCGGCGTCGCCGCGGCGGCCAGGCACAGGGCGCCCAACGCCAAAGTTCCCATCGCGCGCATCGCCGCCTCCTAGTGCCCGCCGTTCCGGTTCCTGCCGCTCTATTCTACTCGCAACACCGTCAGCGAATTCGGCGGGAACACGTGGGTAAACTCCGCCCCCACGCCCTCCACCACAGTCGTCTCGGGCTTCACCTTATCCGGCTCGCCGATCGAGTTCTCGTCCGTCGGCTCACCCGCGAGCACGGTCACAGTGGCGCTTTTGACCCCGGCGCTCAAACCGGACAGGTTCACCGTCGCCTCGGCCGCCGAGTCGCTCGTGTTGACGAACTTCACGATCACGCCGCCGTCGTCGAGCTTGCTCGCCGTGGCGAACAGCCGCGGATCGTCGGCGCTCGCGCCCACGCGGTTGTCGGCCACCTTCGTCGGCAGCACCACGTCGCCGCGGTTCAGGCTGAACAACTGCTGCACGTAGTAGTTCGGCGTCGCGTAGCTCGTGAGATTGTCGAACCAAATGAGGTTCGGCCGCCATTGCCAGCCGTCCTCGTGGCCGAATAGCGGGGCGTAGGAGCTCATCGTTACGACGTCGCTGTTCCGCTCCAGCCCCGTGACGAACGCGGCCTCGGCGAGGGCGCACTCCAGATTGTTGCGATTCTCCGGCGACACGGTCGCCACACTCTGGGCCGCGTACTCGCCCATGAACACCTTGGGGCCAATGCGCGGGTAGTCGTCGTAGCGCGTCGCCTGCTCGCGGAACCACTTGGGCGGGGCGTAGCTGTGTTCGTCCACGATGTCGGCGTTCAGCTCCCGTAGCTTCGGCCACAGGAACTTGAACCGGTCATCCTCGGGCGAGGGCCCGGCGCTCGACACGAGCTCGACGTCGGGGTAGTGCTCTTTCACCGCGTCGGCGAACACCTTGTACCGTTCGATGTACTGCGGCCCCCATTGTTCGTTGCCGACGCCCAACAGCTTCATGCCGAACGGCTCGGGATGCCCCAGCGCCGCCCGCCGGGCGCCCCAGGTGCTCGACACGGGGCCGTTGGCGAACTCGATGAGGTCGAGCGCATCCTGCACATAGGGGTCGAGCTCTTCGAGCGGCACCAGCTCGCTGGAGTTGAACTGGCACGCCATCCCGCAATTGAGAATCGGCAGCGACGCAGCGCCGATGTCCTCGCACACCTGGAAGTACTCGTAGAACCCAACGGCGAACGACTGGAAGTAATCGGGTGTCAGCCGGTGTTTGAACTCGGTGTTCCACCGATTGATGATCAGCCGCCGGTCGGCGAGATCGCCGAGCGTCGTCTTCCACTGGTAGCGATATTTGAGTTGGCTCCCCTCGACGATGCACCCGCCGGGAAACCGGAAGAACGCGGGCTTCAGGTCGGCGAGCAACTGCACCAGGTCCGCCCGCAGGCCATGCGGGCGATTCTTCCACGTTTTCTCGGGGTAAAGCGAGGCCAGATCGACGTCGACCACGCCCGTCGACTCCACCGTGAGTTGCAGCTTCGCCTTCGACTCGGTGGCGCTGGGCGTGAGCACGGCCTCGGCGTGCTTCCAGTCGGAGCCCTTCACGTCGATCGTCGCTTCGGCCAGCACGTCGCCGCTAGGCGAGACCAACTGAACGTGCAGCTTTTCAGTTTCGCCTGCCGTGGAGCGGACCCACGCGGTGAAGCTGTACTTCTCGCCCTCGCGGACGCCCATGCCGCGGTAGCCCTCGTTGACGACGCCCACGCCGCCCGCGCCCTCGGCAGTTTCGATGCGCAGGTAGTTGATGTTCGTCGCCAAGCGCGGCGTGTCGTTCAACACCTTGGCGGAGTTCCCATCGCCGCCCGCGCCCGTTGCGGTCCAGCCCATCAAAGCCTGAGGAAACTCGAACCCGCCGTTCTTCACCAGCTCGGCACTGAGCCCGCCATCGCCGCCGAAGTTGATGTCCTCGAAAAAGATGCCGTACAGCCGCGGGCTGATGCGATGGCCGGGCTTGTCGACGTCGACCGTCAGCTCCACATCCGCGGCGCGAGACGTGAGCGAAGGCGCGAGCACCGCGGCATTCAGCGCGACGAGCGCCGCCGCCACGCTGCGGGTGAAAAATCGGCAAGGGCGACCAGCATGCGAACGGTCCATCGGCATGACTCTCCCAGGAAAAGAAGGCATAAAACGAAGCAGCGGGAAAGAGAGTCGAAACCCTCTTTCCCGCCGCCGTGATGCAAGCGGTCGATAGCCGTCACCGTGCCAGCGCAGCAGAAGGCACGACATCTGCCCCGCGACCCGCCTGCATTTCACCTGAATGTCGTAGGTAAACGAGATAAGCAATTGCGCAACTCACCGAGGAGTCGCCCCACGAACGAAAAGAGGCGTTCCATCGGTTCCTGCCGCCAATCTAACCGGCGAAATGGGCGGCCTCCAACGAACATCGCGCAAATCATTTTTGAAAATGCGCACTTGTGCTTGCGAGCCGACTCCCGATAGTCAAAGCTAGTTTAGTTATTGCGCAGTCCCTGCCAATTCTTGTCTCGTCGCTTCTCTCATCTCTTATGCCCACAGACACTCCCAGAGTGGCGCTGCTCATTGAAACGTCTCGCGGCTACGGGCGCGGCATGCTTCGCGGCATCGTGCGCTATGCACGGCTACACGGGCCGTGGCGATTTTATTTAACGCCCGGTGATTTTGCGCAAGCGCTGCCGCAAATGCATCAATGGGGCGGCACCGGCATCATCGCTCGCATCGAGACGGCGGAAGTCGCCCGCGCGATCCTGGCCGCCAAGGTGCCGACAATCGCGCTCGACGTCTCGCAAAGCGTGCCGATCAAGGCGCCGGGCCTCGCGGGGTTCAGCGAAATCGCGTCCGACTCGCACGCCGCTGCCGCGCTCGCCGCCGAGCATCTGCTCGATCGCGGCTACAAGCACTATGCGTTCGTCGGCGAGCCCGACCGCCTGTGGTCGCACAATCGCGAAGCCGGCTTCCGCGATCGGCTCCGCCAGAACGGCCACCAACCCGTCGTGTACTCGCCGCCGCGAGCGGCGCGCGACCGAGACTGGGAACGCGAGCAATCGCTGCTGGCCGCGTGGCTGAGCGACTTGCCCAAGCCGGTCGGCATCATGGCGTGCAACGACGACCGCGGTCGGCAGGTGCTCGACGCGTGCCGCGCGGCGGGCGTTTCGGTGCCGCTGGAAGCGGGCGTGATTGGCGTGGATAACGATGCGCTCTTGTGCGAGTTGGCCGACCCGCCGCTCACGAGCGTTGCGCTCAACGCCGAAACGGGCGGTTTTCGCGCGGCGGCGCTGCTCGACCAGATGATGAAAGGCAAAATTCGCAAGCCGCAACGGCTGCTGGTCGAGCCCACGACCGTGATCGAGCGGCGGTCGACGCAGGCCTCTGCCGTGGAAGACCCCGACGTAGCCGCGGCCCTGGAGTTCATCCACAACCACGCCGCCGAGGCGATTGGCATCGAGGACGTCGTGGATCACCTGCAGATGTCCCGCCGGGCGCTGGAACTACGATTCCGCAGCGCGGTCGGCCGCACGCCGCACGACGAGCTCCAACGCGTGCGGCTCAATCGGGCCCAGCGGCTGCTGCTGGAGACCGACCTCTCGATTCCCAAAGTCGCCCACGCCGCCGGCTACCGCAGCGGCTCGTACCTCGCGCAGGTCTTCCAAAAACAGGTCGGCCGCACGCCGGCCCAGTACCGCAAAGACCATCGCACCTAACGGGCGCCGGCGACGCCGCGCCATCCATTATTCCACGTCAGATCGCTTGGCAGCAGCAACGAATCGATCGAGCGTGACGGCGGCAAGGTCCACGCTCATCATGAATGAAGAGTAGGCCAACGACGCGGCGAGACGGCGCGTGTCCGACGCCCACGGCGGGACATAGCGAGGCGCCTGAAGAAAGCCCGAATCGAAGTACGGCCCCAGGGTTACGACGTCACTCAACGTCAACCGCCCTGCAAAAAGCCGTTCGATGATCTGCGGCTGGTTGTCCCTGATGGCGATGTTCATCAGGATGTGCGTTTCCATGACGCCTTTGAGATAAGCGCTGTCTTTGGTAAATGCAACCCGCCCACGACATCCCCGCCGCGAAAGACGCGCTGGGCCGATTTGTACGCCTCGCGCTCGCCCTGACCGGCCTGCAGAAAGTACTTGAAGCAGTCGATAAAGTCGCCGCCCTCCAACCCGAGCTTGAGCGCCTGGATCCGCAGCGCCAAGCGGCGCAAGCGGTTGACGTCGATCGATCGCGTCGCCAATTCGGCAAAGACCGCCAGGCCTTCCTGGGTCCGCGTGGTGCGCGGAGCGCTCAAACCGAGACTCTTGAGATTCGTTTGCCGACGCCCATTGAGCGCCGTGGCCGTATGAACCAGCGCCTCGTGGTGGTAAAGCTGATCGAAGTCGAGATCCGTAAAGAGGGCGGAACCACGAATGCGAATGCGCGTCGTCCCGGCAATCGCTTTGGACGACAGCTTGTCATCGACGACGATCTCAACGCGATCGTCGACAAAGTACGCGTCCACGGCCTGCTGGAGCCGGGCGGCGAACTGGTCGGCCGGCTGGCAGGCTTCGGTCGGCGCCACGTAGGCGCCGCTGAGCAGATGGTCCGTCTTATCCAGTAGGAACGCGGCCGCATCGACGCCCGTAAACGACTGCGTTTCGTAAACGTCATCGGGACGCCCGTAGAGATTGATCGACCGCGCGGTGAATTCGGGCGTTCCGGCGGCCATCAGCATGCGAGCCGCTTCGGCGTAGCTCCAGGCCGAACGCCGCAAGAACTCGAGCAGCGGGTCGTCGCCGGCGCAGCGCCTGGCTAGGTCGTCGAGCGCCGCGATCTCGCTGGTCCAGTCGGGCACGCGAAACTCGACCACCGGCAAGACGGGCGCCCCGGCTCGCCACGCCGCGAGAAACGTCTCCTCGATCTTTTCGGGCCAATTCAGGTGCTTAAGAACGAGAATTGGCTTGGCAAGCTCGATCAGCCGGGCGTCGAGCTCGGTAATAAGTTGCTTATGAGAAGATGTCATCACCAGGCCTCGTGGCCGCGGCGGAATGGGCGTCATGCCGGGCCGCCCCGCAAATTGCGCTCGACGATCCGCATCGGCTTCGCCTCAGAGTGCCGGACGCATCGACGCGTCAGCGGGGCAGAAGGCGTTGTAGAAGTAGTAGAAAGTGCTCCCTCATGGACTCGAACCATGAACCTACTGATTAAGAGTCATGCCAGGGTGGCAAGTCAGCAAGCCGTTACCGTGCAATTGGCTGAGTTTAGCCATCGCGCCAAGTGGGAATTTGTCCGTAGCCACTGGCCCAGCGACGACTTAAGGTAACATTTTAGGTAACGTTACTGGAGTGTGCCCCGCGGTACGTAAGGGCGCCATTCACACGGCATTCAGGTCCGCCTAAATCGCGGTACGAAGTGACCATTCGAGAGCCCGTAACTGCCCTTCGTTCCCCTCTTCGTATCCCTATTCGTTTCCGCGTTTTTAGCTCCTCGGCCGACGAAGAGGCCGTGATTGCAGAACTGCTCGGGAATTCGCGGCGGACGCGTCGCTCGGAAGCGATTCACCAGCTCCCGGCTATCGTGCATTCACCTATGTACCCATAGGTTCAAGCACTCCTTCTCCTGTTTCAGCGAGGCCCGCCCCACCACGTCACGACTTCCAGCCGCTGGTTCCATTGGACGAACGACCACGCGGACAGGCCGACCGCTTGCTCCCGCAAGCCATCCGCCCTGTCTACCTCTCGCCAACGGTCTGGCACGCCGCTCCGTGCCAGACCATCTCGCCAAGACTCCAGCCTTGATCCGCCGCGGCTGCGGGCCCGGTGCCCCCATGCGGGGCGGCCGATCGGCGGGCCTACTCCAGCTCGCCCCTCCCGCCGCACGTCTGACGTACCCCATTTCCGGTCCGACATATGCCGCACCGTACGTTCGGTCGTACGTGGCAATCGCCACGAGGAGCCCGAGTTGCCTCCACCGCATGATGCAAACCTCATGGTTGGGCCGCCTCGTAACGCCAATCGACATGCCCGTCGTACGCCATTGTTTCGTTGACGAGATCGTACAACCGCGGGTCATATTCCTTGAGGGCTTCGCGGGTCGCGACGGGGTGCGGCGCGTCGTTCGGCGCCGCATCCTGCCCGAGAGCGTCAAAATAAGCCAATACGCCGGCCGCCCAGTAGTCGACGACGCTGTTCACCGCGGCGGCGCCTTTCCATTTGCCCTCTTCCTGGGCCTGGGCAAACAGTGCGTCGAGCTTCTCGCCGAACCGTTCGTCAAGCCGCTGGACGCGCAGCTCGTACTGCTGAACGGCGTTTCCCCGGCGGTCCCAATTGGGATCGATGGGGCGGTGGGCCGTGATGTGGTAGATGGCTTTCGCCATAGCTCGAATCAGGTGGTTGCCGCCGACGCCAGGCGCATTCGGGTCGGAGAGCACATTCTCTTGGCTGACGGCCAGCAACTTGATCTCCGGCGAATAATCGAGAAAGCGGGCAAGCAAATCGGTGTCGCGGCCGGCGTCCTTACACTCCGGCAGATCGGCCAACGATTCGCCATCGCCCATCACGGCGAGCTTGACGCCGTCGGCGATGAATGCCTTCAAAATGTCGTGACGATAGGCGAACATTTTGCGAATCGTGTCGTTGGCCTTAAGCATCGCCTCGTCGCTCGCCTTGCAGCCAATCACGGGGAATTCGCGGGCGTACGAAAACTTCGTGTAATACGGATTAATCTTGAACTTGCCCGGGGGCGGGATGACCACCGGGTGCTTTTGCAGGAACTCGTACCGCCATTCTTGATCCGGCTTCAAGTTGAATGCTTTGCGTGCCAGCCCATAGCCGACCGGATCGTACTCCTTGAGCTGCTCGCGGTTGACGATGGGGCCGTGGTTCCAATTATTCGCCCGGTTGCAGTCGAAAAACGCCTGGCCCACCTCGGCCCAGTACTCGCCAGCATTCGAGCCGGCGTAAGCCATTTTGTACAATCCTTTGTCAATGGCGTTCTCGAATGCAGCCCGCTTCCGCTGCTGCCACGTCGGATCAATCGTGCCCAGCACGCCATCAATCGTGTGGCAAAATTCATGCACGCCGATGCTTTCGTCGTCGTAGCGATCGATCGCCAGGCTCAACACGTTTTCTTCGCCAAAGCTCGTCGGCCGCCCGCCTGTACCGCGGACGCGTTCGTTCTGATATGTCGGATTGGGGTTGTTTCGGTACTCGGGCATGTCGCAGTAGAGCTGGTTCTTGCCGATGATGATCAGGTACATTTCGCGATCGACTAATGCCTGAACTACGTCGGGTCGGCCAGCGAGCATGTGTTTTACGATCGATCGCGTGCGCTCCAGCGCCTCGTCGGCCACTTCGGCCGCCGCGACGAGCGGCATGCCGTTGACCTCCAAATATTTCTTGTAGAATGCGCGGGCCGCACCGCGGTCGTTCTCGTCGACCATCTCGAAGAACGATTCCGGCGGCATCGACACCGCCGCCTGCTCGCCATCGTCCTGGCGGATCATGCGCACGCCGAAGACGGGGCCAATCTGTCGCTCGGGCTTCGACTCGAATCGGACGGTGACCTTCTTCTTGCCGGTCAGGAGCTGGGCTGGCAGCGGATACTCCACGTCAAAGAATCTTGGCGGACTGCTCGGTTCGACTTCGACTTCGGCGAGTTGCTCGCCATCGACGGAAATTGTGAATTCCGACGGCGTGCGGCGGCGCCAATCGCCGCTGTGATATGTGACAGCCAGCGCGAGTCTTGTCTGGGAATCGGAGGGCATATCGAGCGTGAACCATCCCTGGCCTATACGGCCCGCGCGGCCCTCGACGCGAGTCGGCGTCATTTCTTCTCCCTGGTAGTTGTAGTCGCGCTCGGGCTGCATCTCGCCGGGTTGGAAGAAGCCGATGGTCGCCAATTCCAGCCGCCGCTGGCGGATTCGCTCGGTGGCAATCTCCGCTGCTTTCTGCTCCCACTCATCGGGTGTGAATAGGTCGAAGTACGCCGCGTAGCGCGTGCGATGCAGCGCATAAAATGGTTGGAATTCGATGTCGCGATTTCGGCCGATTCCCTCAGTGCGGAAGCGTCCGGCATTGTCGGCGTCCGGGAGGAGCCATTCTTCGACCGGCATACCCGCCGCTAGGAGAGCGGGCGTGTCCTCCACGCCGCCGCGTCCGCCGCGCCGACGGCCGGGTCCCCCGCCGCCGACACCGCCCGCTCCGCGCCGGCCGCCTCGACGCTCCGGCTGTTCGCCCAGGTTCCCAGCCAAGGTGAGCGGGCCCCACATGATGGCGACGCGGCGATCGTTGTCTGGCACGGGTTCGAGGTGCAACTTCTTCGGGAGCTTTACGGTCACCTTGTCGCCGGCGCGCCATTGGCGCTTGATGTCGACGAATTTTCCGGGCTCCGACAACTGGTCCATCGCCTCGCCGTTGACCTCGACGCGGAAGCCCTCGCCTGCCCATGACGGCCGGCGCAGCGTGAGCGTGAATTCCTTCGCCTCGTCGGGCGTCACCTCGATCGTGGTGTCCTCTCCCAACGGGAAATCGGTGTCGACCGCGAGCTTGACGCCCGCGGCTTTCCAGTCGGCGGTCGAAGGCGTGAAAAGAGTAATCCACAGCTGATCGTCGGACGCATAGTACACGCCGTCGCCGTGCAGTGCGTGCGACTCCATGCCACTGCCCACGCAGCAGGTAAAGCTTCGGAACATGTCCGCGTATTCGCGCTGCACGCCTTGACCCACTGGCACCATATAACAGGTGCTGCCGTCGTTGGGATCGATCGACCCCAGGATGTGGTTGAACAAGGCTCGTTCTTGGAACTCGGCATATTGCGGATCGGGCTCCAGCGAGAACAACGTGCGCGTCAGCTTGAGCATGTTGTACACATTGCACGTCTCGGCGGTGCGGCCATAGATGAAATCGTTAAGCTTGTCCGGCTGGCCGAAGTACTCATCTTTGCCGTGGCCGCCTGTGGCAAAGCTGTGATGGTGGGCCACTCGGTCCCAGAAGTATCTCGCCGCCTTGGCGTCGCGCTTGTCACCTTTGTAAATGTAACGATCGAGCGAGCCGATGAGCTTCGGCACCTGCGTATTACCGTGCGTGCCGGCGAGATTGTCGTCGCCGTTTTGCAGCGGTTCGATGATGTCCTTGTGCTCGAATTTGTAGGACAGGTCGAGCCACCGCTCATCGCCCGTGTCGGCGTAGAGATCGACAAAGATCTCGTTCATGCCTCCGAACTCGGTGTTGAGCATCTGCTGTATCTGCCGCTGGTCCAGCGGCCGGAGGATTTCCTCGGCCCACTCGGAGAACTTGACTTCCAATTCTAGCGCCGTCTTATTGCCCGTATAGCGATAGGCGTCGCGGAGCCCCGCATAGGTCTTGTGCAGCGTATACCAGGGCGACCACATGCCGTTGAGGTCGAAGCCGCCGGAGCGAATCGTACCTTCAGAGAGTAGTTTGAAGAGCTCCCGGCCATCCGCGAGGTCTTCGCTTCGCGGCGGCCCTTCCCTCCGGCCAGCGCCCGGCCGTGAACCCATTAATGCGCCGAGATAGCCGTCGCCGTTCTTCTCCTGAACTTCCTTCATCTCGGACACAATGTCGTCAGCGCGTTTTTTGAACTCGTCGTTCCCCGTCGCGGCATACATCAAGCTCACGGCCGAAAGGTAGTGCCCGGCGATGTGGCCGGTGAGCTGCCGGCCGTTAACGTCGTCCCAGCCGCCATATCCCTCGGCCTTGGGTTCCAGACCGGCCCGTACGCGATAGCCGGCCATCATGCGATCCGGCTCGAGTTTGAGCAGGTACTTGGCGTCGAGGTCTTGCGCGTGCTTCAGTGGGCCGCCAGTCAATCGCACGTCGGAAAGCGGCAGCGGCGCGGCGGCAAATTCGACGGCGTTCTTGATGGGCGCACCCTCGGCTAGCGGCGCCCAGGCGAGCGCGGAGGCCGCGAGCATCCCGGCCGAGAATTGCAGAGCCGGCCGCAAGCCATGTTGCAGATTTCGGCAGGTTGTTAGCAAACGCAAATTCATAGCCCGACCTTTCGTGATGACGCAGCGGCAGTGCACGCCGCCAAAGAGCCAGAAGTTTATCGAGATGCCCAACTCTCCTATTCAAAAAATCTGCTGAGTCTGAGACGGCAGTGCTCACCAAGAGGTTCAATTCGCGGACGGCTGCTCGCCGCCTATTTGGCCGGCCAGGTCCCGCGGCGGCTCGGTCGGATCCTTCGTGCGGTTTTGGTCGGAGTTCTCGACGCCCTGCAGATGCTTGACAAAGAAATCGTTCATCCGCCGCCCGCCGTACGCGCCTCCCAAACCGTGGCCGGCGCCGGGGATGAACACGAATTCAAAATCTTTGTCGGCCTTGATCAGCGCGTCGCAGAGCCGAAACGTGGATTCGACGGGCACGTTGTTGTCCATCTCGCCGAGGATCAGCATGAGCTTGCCCCGCAGACGATTCGCGTTGTCGATGTTCGAGCATTCCGCGTATTGCGGGCCGACGGGGTAGCCCATCCACTGCTCATTCCACGAGGCCTTGTCCATGCGATTGTCGTGGCAACCGCAACCCGCAACGGCCACCTGGTAGAACTCGGGGTGGAACAATACTGCCGCGCACGCATTCTGGCCGCCGGCCGAGCCACCATAGACTCCGATTCGGTCGAGGTCCATGTAGGGGAACTTCTTCGCTGCCGTCTTAATCCAGCGGATGCGGTCCGGGAACCCGGCGTCCTTCAAATTGTGCCAGCACACATCGTGGAACGCCTTGGACCGGTTGGCCGTGCCCATGCCGTCGATCTGTACGACGATGAATCCAAGATCGGTGAGGGACGAAAAGCGGTTGGATCCGCTAAATGTCTTCGGCACGAACGATCCCTGAGGACCGGCGTAGATCTGCTCGATGATTGGATACTTTTTGTTGGGATCGAAGTCCTTCGGTCGGCAGATGATGCCCCAGATGTCGGTGCGGTTGTCGCGGCCCTTGGCGACGAACACTTCGGGCGCTTGCCAACCGTTTTCTTTAGCCTCTTCGATATCAGCTTCTTCGAGCTTGCAGACCATCGAGCCGTCTGAAGCACGGCGTAATTCGTGCACCGGAGCCCTATCGACCCGGCTATAGCTGTCGATCAAATACTTCCGGTCCGGCGAGAATTGGACAGCATGATTGCCGTCCGCTTCTGTGAGCGCGACCAGGCCGGATCCGTCAAAGTTGATGCGATAATGATGGATGAAATACGGGTCCTGGTCGGCATTCTTGCCGCTGGCGTCGAACCAGATTTGGCGGTTGGCTTCGTCGATGTACGAAACCCCGCGAACCACATACTTGCCCGACGTGATCTGCTTCTTGATGCCGTCCCCTTTGACGTCAACCAGATACAAGTGCCGCCAGCCGTCGCGCTCCGACGCGTAGATGGCTTCATCGCTGTGCTCAAGCCACGTGATCAATGGCAGATTGACGTTTTCGGTGTGGGCCGTCCAGATAAAGGTCTCTGTCTGATCGTCAATCAAAGTCCGCGCCTCGCCGGTCGCCGCATCGACGTCGATCAGCCGAAACCGCTGGTGTCCTCGGTCGACTTTCTCATAGGTGAAGTGACTGCCGCGGTCGCGCCAGTGGACTTCGGGCCGGCCCCATTCCATTTCCAGCCGATCGACATCGCACTCGATTTGCTTGCCTTCCGCTACGTTGAACACGTTGAGTTCGTACTTCGTGAACTCATCGCCGGGCAGTGCGTAGGGTCGCGCGTGCATGCGGGCCCGGCCGCCGACGCGCGGCGAAGATTCGAGCAGGTAGACTTCCTTGCGATCGCCGGGTTCGACGCGGAACCCGACCAGTTTCTTGGAATCGGGCGACCATTGAAGCATGTCGTAGCGATTGTTTTCTTCGCCGTCTTCGGTCAATTGCACATCTTTTGCATCGTCCGCGGCCGCGCGGACAAACACGTTGTTGTCACGAACAAAGGCCCGCCACTCACCATCCGGCGAGCGACCGCCTCGCCCGCCGCGAGATCGTGGTCCGGCAAACCGGCCGCGGCGACCGACCCGATCCTGGCTGGACCCATCCGCCGTCTTGCCGTCGGAAGCACGATCGCCGCCTTCCGCTTCGAAGCACCTATACGAGTCGATATTGCACGCCCAACGCTGGCCATCGACGGTGAACCGCACCACGACGCCGTCGCTGCTGAACTCGATGTCGTTGAATGGCAGCTGGTCGCCGTCGTACTCCTTGCCCACGGCTGAAGAAAACGCCTCGGCCAGCCGGTCGTGATCGAACGCCGCAGCTCGGCGAGCTTTGGCAGCATCGACTACCAGAAACTCCTTCGCATCATGCTCCAGTATGTTGCGGTACCAGAACTTCGCGTTGTCGGCGAACCAGTGCGGCTCGATCCGTGCCTTGTAAACGCCCGGATCCGAGCGATTTCGCGACCACTGCGGCGATTCCTGTTGCGCAACTCCGCGCGAGGAGAGGGCAAACAACACCACGCCCACCGCCAATCGAATTGCAGCCGAATGTCGTCGGGTGGTGAAATGCGACATGATCGCATGGTCCTTACATCGGTGGTTATTCAATTGCGATCCTTCGCTCCTAGGCTGTCGATCCTGCGCCAACCCGCGGCCGCATCACTGGCGGCGTCAATCGGTCTTGAATCTCAGCACAGTCAATGATCGAGGAGCGAATTCATGCTTAAACTCCTCGCCCTCGATCGACACTGTCTGCTGCCTCGGCGCAACGCGCCGCGGTTCCTCGATTGAGTTATTGTCCTCGAAGCTGTCTGCAGACAATTCAACGACCTTCGCCTGAGACCCAACCTGGCGCACGCCGGCCAACTTAACTGCCGTCGACACCGGCCGCGGCGAAGCGTTGATTACCTTCAACACCACTTCGCCGGCTGCCTCGTCGCGACCTGCCGTGGCTACGAACCGGTCCAGCGATTCCGCTTCGGCATCGTGCACCAACTCGCCGTCCAGAAAACAGCGGATCTTGGCGCCGGCGACTTCGATTTTGACATCGTACCATCGATCGGACTCGATCCGTCCGCGTTGCGGCTGGCCTACCGGTGTTTGGTTGTGTTCGATCGCGTGCTGCGAGTTGCCCCAGCCGCCAAGATTCCACCAGTAACGCTCGCCCCCCTGTCGGCCAAATACGATCAGAAAGCCCTCGCCGCCGGCAGATTTACGGGCCTTAAGCGAAAGCGTGAAGTCCGACCAATCGTTTTCGCCGAAGTAGCTGAAGCCCTGCCCTCGGCGGGTTTGACGGTAGGCGTCATCGACGACTTCCCAGCGACCTTGGGCTGGCTCCCATCCCGCCGCGTCTTGCGAAAAATCGGACTCGTAGACCAGTTTGCCATCGCGCTCCACGCGTACATCCTTGAACTCAGCGGTCGCGTCCCACGTACCGACGCCAATCTGGCCGACGACCGCCAAGTCCTCGCTGGGCTGGTACGTGGTTTCAGTTTCGACCACGACATCCGGCCGATGCGTGGCGAACATTTGCCATAGGTAATACGACACGGTGCCGAACACGCGCGTACTGTCGTGATAGATCATGGCGTGCCAATCCCACGAACGGCCGTCGACGTGGGCCAGCAATGGGGCGTACGACACCATCTGCACGGCGTCGGCGTTGCGCTCACAGCCCATGAGAAACACGCCTTCAGCCAGAGCCGCGAGGAGATTGCCCCGGATCGGTCCGCCCTGCTGCGACGTGACGGCAACTTCGCCTAGGTACAACGGCGGCAACGCGCGATCGCGGTCGTCGTACATATCGAACCGCGACATAAACCACGATGGTGTGTTGTAGAAGTGCTGATCCGCGATGTCGTACGTATCGGCCGGAATGCGATGCCGGTACGACACGTCGGCCAGGTAGGTCAAGTCAGGGTGTGCATCGCGCATCGCGTCGTGTATCATTTTGTAGCGTTGCTCGTATTCAGGGCCCTCGTTTTCGTTGCCAATCTCGACGTACTTCAGATTGAACGGCTGTTCGCGGCCAGCCTCGGCGCGGAGCTTTCCCCACTTCGAGTCAGCCAGGCCGTTGGCATACTCGACGACGTCGAGAAAGTTGTCGCGCACCCAACCCATTTCGCTCATCGGTACGTGCTCGCGCTCGCGGAAGATGCACGTCTGGCCGGCGAAGCCCACCCACAGCGGCTCGGCCTCGAGGTCCTCGCAGAACTGCAAGTATTCGAGCAAGCCCACGCCGTGCGTACGGCGGTAGTGCCAGGGCCCCCATTGCTCCTGGCGTTCAATGAGCGGGCCGATCGTGAGTTTCCAGTTGTAGGCGCTCTCGACCGTGCCGCCTTCGACGACGCAGCCGCCGGGAAACCGCACGAACCCGGGCTTCAGATCCGCAATCATTTGGGCAATGTCGGGCCGCAGGCCACCGGGACGGCCACGCCACGTTTCGGCGGGAAAGAGCGACACCATGTCAAGCGACACCACGCCCGGGGCCGCTGAAGTGATCACCACTCGTGCGCGGCGGGCCGCCTTCGTGCCTGTAAGTGTGCCTTTGTATTGCGCCCAATCGTCGCCGCTAAGCTCAATTGTGGCTTCGTCGGAGCACGCCTCGCCCTCGCGCGTTTCGAGCCGCACTTTGAGCGGTCCGTCGAACGATTCGCCGGCCTTGGCGTACAGCGACAGCGAGTACTTCTTGCCTTCGGCGACGCCAATTCCGAAGAATCCCTCGTTGGCAACGCCGAGGCGGCCATCGCCGAGTTCCTGAATCTCCATCCGCAGGCAATAGGACGACGCCTTACTGACGCCGCCGATCTCGTCAAGGCTCATCTCGCCTTTGGCGCCGCCGGACTTCACGAGCGACCAGAATGGCACGCCACCGGGTTCGTACCCGTACTGATCGTAGCCCGAATTGAAGCCGCGAGCGTCCACCCAACGGTCTCCGCGTAGCTGGTAACCTTCCGGCGGGCGGCCGTCCTCGAATGCACGATTTCGCACGAGCTCGGCGTACAGCCCGCCGTCGACGCCGTGGCCGATTTCTTCGAGGAAGATGCCATACATGCGCGGATTGACGCGCGGGCCGGTTTGCGCGGCGTCGATCGCGATCGTCGCCGTGTCGGCGCGCGATGAGACTGCCGACGCTTGCCAGAGCGCCGCAACAACGCAGAACTTAACCATCAGGCGATGCACTTGGGCGCTCACTCCCCTTCGCGAATCCAGACGGTCGAGCGTCCGCCACCGCCGCGACGGCCCCGACGGCCGCCACCGGCATTTTCGCCGCCGCCGTCCCCGGCGTTCGCGCCTGCCGCTGGTTCGCCGTCTATCGGCGGCCGACGCGGCGTCTGCTGGATGCGATTGTTGCGAGCGTAATTCGGGATCGCGGTGACGTCCGTGCCGTCGTCGAACTTCGTCTTGATGACCATGACGCCTTCGAGCAGCTCCGGTTGCCACTCGGTCGCGAGCGGCGCGTCCTTGGGCAGCGCGCCGTTGAGCGGCTGATCCACGCTTTCGAAATTGAACATCAGCGGTCCGTACCGCAGGGCGACGAGGCCGCGGGTGGCTTCGATCTTGTCGCTGGCGTGGACGCGCTGGGCGACCATCGGCACTTCGAACACGATCTTGTCGCCGGTCTTCCACTCGCGGTCGATCGTGACGTAGCCGTTCTCAACCTGCGGCTTCAGGGGCTCGCCGTTGACGGTGAGCTTGGTAATCCCGTCGGCCTCCGGCGTGCCGGTGTACAGCTCGCTCACATCGCGGTTGGGCGAACGGAGGCGGATCGCGAACTTCTTCGGCTCGATCGGGTTCACTGTGATCGCGACGCTGCCCTCCCAGGGGTAGTTGGTCTCCTGCACGACCTCAACGTCTGTGCCAGCCACGTCGGGCACGGTCACTTCGCTGCCGAAGAACATGTTGACGTAGAGGGCATTCTGGCCGGTGGCGTAGGTCCACGTGGGCATCATCATCAGCACGCGTGGAATGTTGCCCACGCAGCAGGGGCAGGCGTGCCAGGGATAGCGCGGATTGCCGCCGTCGAGCGGGTTCTGGTAGTAGAAATTCTTGCCTTCGAGATCGACGCTGCCCAGCAGGGCGTTGTAAAGGGTCTCCTCGTAGAGGTCGGCGTATTTCGCGTCGCCGCGAATCAGGTTGAACTTGTGTTGGAAATACAGCTCACCGCAGCTCGAGCAGGACTCGCAGTAAGCGTTATTGCGCAGCGAGTAGTCGGGGCCGAACCCTTCGGACGTCTCGCCGCTGCCGATGCCGCCGGTGACGTAGTACTTCCTGTTAACGATGTTGTCCCAGATCGACTCGATCGCGCTCATATAGTCGCGGTCGCCAGTGCCGTGGGCGACGTCGGCCATCGCGGAGTAGGAGTAGACAGCCCGCACGGCGTGGCCGACGGCTTCATACTGTTGCGTTACCGGTACGTGGCTCTGGTCGTACTCGCTGCCGTCTTTGCGGCAGTCGAGCAGGAACTTGGCGAGGTGGATGTATTTGTCGCCTTTTCCGGGGCCGTCTTCCACGTTCACAAACCGGCCGAAGCGACCGAGAGCCTGTTCCATTTCCTGGTGGCCGTCGAACCATTCCTTCTTCGGCGACGGGCCGATGCTGTCGCACCAGCAGTCCGCCAGCTTCTTGGCCGCCTCGTACATGCGGGTGTCTTGGCGGTTGGTCATCAGGTAGTGTGCGATCGCCGATTCCAGGAAGTAGCCGGCGACGTAACCTTCGTGATCCGCGCGATACCGCGGCGACCAGTGGGGATTGCCGCTGAGCGTGAACTGCGTCTGCATGTAGCCGTCTGGCTCCTGGGCGGCGAGGATCTTGGGGATCCAGTCGTCCAGCGTTTTGCGGTACTGCTCCTGGGCGGCGAGGATTTCGGGGTCGCCCTGAGAGTCGATCATGTTTGCAAGGCACATGCACTCGACGATGTTGTGGACCCAGGCGTTGGAGAACACGTAACCGCGATGCCGCTCGGCGGGCTGGCCGGCGAGCTTCTTGGCGGCTTCCTCGAAGTTGTTAATGCCGCCTTCGCGGAGATTGTGGTCGTTGATCCGCTCGACGCAGTGGGGAATCCAGTTGACGATGAGCGCCTTGACCCGGTTCTTCCACAGCGGGTTAGTGATGCGGTAGTGCCCGGTCTGCACGGGGTGGAGCGGATCGCCTTGCGGCGCCGCGACAACTTTCACTGTCAAGTCGTCATTCGCCGACAGACCGCCGTCCTGGGCAGTGAATTTTAGCGTGTATTCACCCGGAGCGGCGAAGGAGGCCGTGGTAGCCGCGGCTTTGGCATCGGCAAAGGCGACTTCGCCAGGCCCGCTTGCTTTGCGCCACAAATTGACTGTCGTTGCATCACCGCCGAGCGTTTGGACGGCACCGTCGAGATACGTCTTGCCGCCGACGACCACGACGCGGTCGACGCCTGCGTTCACTCGCGGCGGGAACATCGGCGAGCCGCCGCTGTCGTACACGTGCCACTCGAGAATGCCCGTGGGAAAAACACTATCGTTCTCATGGTTCGGACTGCCATCGATGAAGAGCCGAAGTCGTGTGGTCTTCACCTCTTTGAATGTCGTCTGGTTGAACGCGTCGCGCTTGATGCCGAACCCTTCAGCCTCTTCGACCGGAACAAATCGGCTGCCGTTCCATGCCTGCAACCGGCAGGACGATGGCGCCCGCACTCCTTGGCGGTCGTCCCACCAGTACACCGCAACGCGATTGGTCGCGATCTCCTGCGGCCATTCGTACTCCACCCATTGCGGCTCCTGCTGGGGCCAGTTTCCGTACGAGCGCCGGCGGTTGTCCCGCGAGCTACGGGGCTCGTTGCCATCGTTGAGGGCGTCGACCGTGGTATCGCCGGACGTGTGGGAACTCGACGCCTTGGCGACCGACGCGAGGTTGACGTCGGCGGCGTTGGCGTACGTGTCGCCACCTGGCGCGAGAACGGCGGCCAACGCGATCGCTACCACGGTTCGCATGCCGAAAGCAGCTCGCGGAATGTCCATGGTTTCCTCCTCAAGAATCGCACAAGCGCGGGGCTGTCCTATAAACCGCGCCCGCCGAAGATGAGTGTCGAATATAACCACAAAGAATGTGATTTTGTGCACAACAATTCGAGATTCTGCACACGGGACCAAGGCGATGTCAAGCACTCGCTGGTCCCTCGCCACAAATACCGCTGCCCGAGCGTGCGAATCGGACGCCGCCGCCATTCCCCAGGCGACGCCAAATGTTGGCGCGGGGAGCCCTAACCCCGCTACGGCAAGGCGTCCGCCCTATCCGCATCATGCCGTAGCTCGTAGTCGAGCGTTTCGGCCTCTCCCGCGAAATGGGCGACGCGACCGTCCGGCCAGCGGACGTCAATCGACGTTACGTGGCGTTCGTACGGCACGCCAAAGTACAGCGACGCCGTGCTCTGCGACAGATACCCCCCACCCGCGCATACCTCGGCCGTTTGTGAGGAACTGTCGTCCAGATGCACAGTGACCCTGGCGCCGACGCCCGTAGGATTGCCCCGCTGCCCGCGAAGCCGGACGCACGCCAAGCGGTGTTCGCCCCATTTGTGACTTTCTAAGCCGACCATGTTGCCGTTGTTCACGCCGACCACAAAATCGGGACGGCCGTCATGATTCAATTCGGTTAAGACAACGCTCCGACCGTCGCCCGGCACAACTAATCCGCTTTCCTTCGGCATGGCCGGGCGAAATGTGCCGTCGCCATTGCCCCACAGGAGCAGGCTCATCCCGCCGTCCATGTCGCCGACCTCACGATTGGCGCCGCGGAAGTTTTGCACCACGTACGCGTCGGTCCGCCCGTCAGCGTCAACGTCGGTCAGCACGCAACCAAAGCCCGGCGCAACTTGCGCCAAACGCGGAAAGGGTTTGAACTCGAAATTCGCCTGTCCATCATTCACAAGCGCGCCGCTTTCCAAGGTATTGGCTGATAGCGCGAGCGCCTGATCGAGCGTCTCCTGGGAAAACAAATCGGCGAGAGACGCCTGCGCGTAGGCATCGTACGTGGGACATTTTTCGCCGATCAATGGCAGGGCCTTCTCCATCGCCCCCTTGCCGCGAATCGGCAGAAGCCGACCGTCTTGGCCGGTCGATGCTTCAATCACTTCAAATCGGCCCAGCCCTTCAAAATCACCGTAAAATAGCCATTGCGGTCGCTCGGGCGATGTCTGGTATTTCGTATAGAGGCCATAGTTGGTCACCACGTAGTCGATGTCGCCGTCATTGTCGAGGTCGCGCGCCGCGATGCCGTTCCACCAGCCCAATCGCTTGACCAAACCGGCTTCCTGGCTCGCGTCGGCGAGGCGCCCCTCACGGTTCAGGAATAGTCGCACAGGGCCCCACTCGTAGGTCGCCAGCAGGTCGATCCAGCCATCGCCATTGGCATCTGACCAGACGGCGCTCGTTACCATGCCGGCGTTACGCAGCCCGGGAGCCTTCTCGGTCGCGTCCACAAACTTGCCGCCTTGATTCTCTAGGAGGCGGCTTTGGGGCGTCGTCGGATACGCGCCTGGCACGCAACGGCCGCCAACGAACAGGTCGAGGTCGCCATCACGATCGAAGTCCGCCGCCGCCACGACCCCGCCGCTATCTCGCAGATTTGCGAGCCGATCGTCTTCAGCCCGCTCAAAGTGCCCGGATCCGTCATTCAAGTACAGGCGGTCCTGCAACTGTGCGTCGTCGACCGCGCATTCGACGCCTCCGCTGCTCACGAAGAGATCGAGGTCGTCATCCCCATCGGCGTCAAAAAATAGGGCGCCCAGGCTTTCGCAATCCAGGTCCTCGTCCCACACCGGAAACAGCGCGTGCAGCACAAAGTCGCCGGCGTCATTCGCCCGCATCAATCGGCACGGCATGCCCTTGGCGCCCGTCAGAAATAACTCCTCGCGACCGTCGCCATCGACATCGCCGACTGCCAAGCCAGGGCCAAACTGCGAGAG
Source organism: Planctomycetota bacterium (assembly GCA_031407585.1). Classification (GTDB taxonomy): domain Bacteria; phylum Planctomycetota; class Planctomycetia; order Pirellulales; family Lacipirellulaceae; genus Lacipirellula. The sequence goes on from JANOIK010000662.1 coordinate 32,170, forward strand.
CCGGCGAGGCAGCAGGGCCTGCTGGGCAAAATCGTCGAACGGCTGTTCATAATGTTCCGCTGCAAAGGCGCGGCGGCCGGGGCGGAACCACGGCGTTTTCGTCGCGCGAGTCGCCGGGCGCGGTCCGCCTAAGTCTTGAGTGATTGTATAGATGACATCGGCGTCGAGGTTTTCGTATTCATCCCGCCCGCCGTCCGGCCATAACACGACAAGTGAGTCGATGCGGGCGGACTCGCCGAGCCCGAAATGAATCGTGACATCGTCCCCCGACATGAAGCCGCGCACGGGCGTCAAATAGCGAACCTGCGTTAGACCGCCGGCTCGGATTATCACCTCGGCGCCGACAGCCCATGGATTGGCGCCTACCGCGCGGAGCCGAAACTCTACGGCGTGCCCGGCGGTCTGGGCGTTGCGGTACAGGCACGGCTCGTCGTCCATGTTGTTAACGATGAGATCGAGGTCGCCGTCGTTGTCGAAATCCCCAAACGCCGCGCCGTAGCTGACGCCTTTGTGATCGAGCCCCCACGACTTGCCGATTTCCTTAAACCGCAACTCGCCGCAATTGCGATACGCGAGGTTATGCTCTTCCAGCTTGCCCTGCTGCTGCCAAAACTGATCGTAGGCCGCCGAATTCGCCGGTCCTGTTTTGAGCGCCGCGCGATGCAGGTCGCTGTTCTCCCAGTCGCGGTTCATGCCGTTGGTAACGAACATGTCCAGCCGCCCGTCCTGGTCCAAATCCATGAGCTTGACTGTCCACGTCCAATCCGTATTGCTCAGGCCAGTGAGAATCGCAGCCTCCATCATGCGGTCGACCCCCATATTCAAATACACGGCATTGCGCATGTATTGCCTCGGTTGGGCGGTATCCAGAAACCAAGCGTCGTCCTCCATATCGCCACTGGTCATCTTCTCGCGATAGTGGGACGTGCCGGCCATGTCGGACGCGACGAAATCGATCAGTCCGTCATTGTTAATGTCGCCCAGATCGCACCCCATGGAAAACCACGGCGTGTGGGGCAAGGCCGCGCTCGATTCATCAACGAACGTTCCATCGCCACCATTACGGTAGAGAAGGTCCGGCCCGTAGAAGTCGTTCGCGACATACAAGTCTGGCAGACCGTCGCTGTTGTAGTCCCACCACACGGCGCCAAGCCCTTTGAAGTTGCGGCGCACGCCGGCTTCTGCGGTAACGTTCGTAAAGGCGCCATTCCCGTTATTGCGGTAGAGGCGATCGAACTGGCCCGACTCGATGACGCCAAATTCATTTCCCGGCAACGCAACCAGACCGTGGTATTCCTGGAATTGAATCGGTACCCGCGGCCGACCCGACGGATCGCGCTCGAGGCTGTACTCGATCTCTTGGGGGGCCGGCAGGTGGTTCGTCACCAGGTAGCCGTCGAGGTCCCCGTCCAAGTCGTAGTCCGCCCAGGCCATCACCGTGCTAGATCCAGCGAAGTCGAGGCCAAACTCTCGGGCGCGATCCACGAACGTTCCATTGCCTTGGTTTACGTAAAGCCGATTCGGGCAATCGAAGCCGCAGACAAAAAGATCGAGGTCACCGTCCCCTTCCACGTCGATGAAGCTGGCGCCCGTGGACCAGCGTTCGGGTTCCGTCAAACCAGCCGGCTCGGTGACGTTTTTAAACCGAAAGCCACCGAGATTCCGATAGAGCGCGCCGCCATGCGACGAATCGCAGATGTAGACATCTGCGAGCCCATCGCCGTCGTAATCGCCCGCGCAGACCCCGCAACCCACGGTGTTGGCTCGCAAGGCTCCCGGTTTCGTCGAGGCTTTATGCCGAAAGTCGATTCCTACAGAGGGAGGGTCCATCGATTCGAACAGAGGACCATTGATGTCTTGGGCCGTGGCTCGAGAGTTGAATGGCACTGAGGGCAGCTGTTTCCCAGATTTAACGAGGCTCGATGCGGTGCCGACGGCGACCTCCCGAGAATTGGCGCCGGTCGCGGCAGTTGGAGTCTCCCCGCCGGCCGAGGTCGGCGCCTTCGCCTTATCGTTGCCGCTGCGTCCACACGACGACGCGGCAAGCACTGTCAGAATAATGCTCGCAACCGAATGTCGCGCCAGAAGAATACGATTGATGCGAGACACAGTTCTATGTCGCCTCAATGGCTATGAGCTTCTCTTTCCCACTAAACAAATATCGCGTCTGGCCTCGTTCGAGGCCAGACGCGACGGGAAAGAATTCGTCGATCGGAACGACAATCAACGTCGGCGACGGCGGATAGCTTGAGCCAATCCGACCAAGCCCAGGCCGCCGAGCGCGATTGTCGACGGCTCGGGAACCAGCGTCACCGTAAGAGTCAGGTCATTGGAAACTTGCAGCCAATCATTCGTCGACCGGATGGTCCATTTGTAGGTGCCTAGCGCCCATTGCTGAGCAGGCAGAACATTTGGCGACGGCGCTTGCAGCACGTTCGTGTTCCAACGGAACAGCGTCGAGCCGTCGTCGGCGAACGCCGGCAACGATGCGCCGAGCGCATCGGGCCCACCGGGCTGTCCGCCCTGCGCGCCGGGCAACAAGGCCGGAGTCACCCGAATCGTCGTCGTGGTTGGCGGAGTTAGCGGATTCATCGCATTGGCGATGAGCTGCCAAGACATTGGTCGGGCGTTAGCGCCGCTGGTGTCAAGAATATTGTTCACAATGATCACATCGCCGCGGTTCGCAGTGATGTTGATGCTGCTTGTAAGAACTGCCGCGCCCGGGGCAGGCAGCGGGTCATGCGTATCCAGCACGAAGTCGTCAAGGTCGGCCGTCCCAGCAAGCGTGCTGAAAGTCATGTAGCTCAGGCCGACTTCCATCGGCACAGTTCCGTCCCGCAACGGGTTGCCCGCGTCGGGCCGAGTCCGACTCTGGAATTGCCACGAGGCTCCGTTGTCCGTGGAGACCCAGCCATTGTAAGTCATGCCGCCAGCGACGCGATCCATGCGCACTAGGATAGGCAGCGGCGCTTGATTCACTGGCGTGCTGGTATTGATGACGTTCCCGTTGTCCGTAATCTGGGCGCCGTTTTGAATCCGCTTCATGAGCGTCACGCCTTCGTTTGCGTTCGCGGCGTTGGTGCGGAAGCTGGTCATTGTCGTGAAGTTCTGGGCAGCGTTGTCCGGGGCCTCGCCTGGCGGGATCGCATTCTGCGCGCGGGCGATGATGCCGGCGGCGGACCAAAAGCCGGTCGTCTGGGCAGAAATTTTTACAGTCGCCGTGAAGTCCTGCCCGGCGGGAACCGTGTGGAAGAGCAGCGGCGACGTGGATCGGCCGCCTTCCCAGCCAGTGCTGACGCCATTGGTGTCGATGCGCAGGACGCCATCGATTGCTTGAAACTGGCCAGTGCCAGCGATCAATGGAATGTTGTGCATGCCATCCCAGATGCCCGACGCCCCCCCCAGCGAATAGTCCGCGGGCGCGCTGAAGTCATCGGTAAAGAGCGCGGCTTCGGCGCTCGAGGGCGCAATCAGCAAGGCGGTCGCCATTACACATGCGCGAAGCGGGGTCACAACCTTTAATGTCATTAAACTCATTAGATCAGTCTCCCTTGGTCGCTCCGCGCTGCATCAGTTCCGTGCAGCCGGGGCTGGTGTCATTCTACGCGGCATCGGTCCAAAGCTGCTGCCGCACAAGTGGTGCCTCGTCTCCGCTGGTTCATGGCCGCACCGGATGAGATTTCTCCCCAGCGGGCCGCCTGGGCGGCCTCGCTGATGTGCGTTCGTATTACTTGAATCGTGTTGTCGGACAAAAATGCACAAGACGCACATTTCTTCGCATGTTCTTCGGTTCCCGCCTTCGGCTCTCGCCGTGTCGTAAGCATTCCCGGCGGCGAGTTCCATCGAAACCCGCCGCCGGAATATGCTACTGCCCCCAAACTTAGCGTTCTCGACGTCGCCGTACTGTCAAACCCACCGCCGCGATGGCAAAGAGCGTCCAGGCCGCTGGCTCAGGCACGGCTCCGCTGACCGGCACGTCTGGCGTGGTCCCGAATCGGCTCTTCCAGTTGGTCAAATCCGCGGCGTTGACCAAGCCGTTGCCATCGGTGTCGCCCTGAGCGTTCGTCGCGCCCGCCGCTCCAACATTCCGTTGCCAGATCAGGAAATCGTCGCCGTCGATCGTGCCATCGTTGTTAAAGTCCGCGTCGACCGCCACTCCGGATACCGACAGGACGCCCGTCGTCAGCAGGCTCGACG